>JASFRE010000473.1:0-3847 GCA_050115055.1 Candidatus Eiseniibacteriota bacterium
CCGAGTGCACGCCGAAGCGCCGCGCCTCGTACGAGCAGGTCGAGACCACCCCGCGCGGCCCGCGGTGCCCGATGATCAGCGGGCGCCCGGCCAGCGCCGGATGATCGCGCACCTCGATCGCGGCGTAGAACGCGTCCATGTCGACGTGCATGATGACGCGCGGGTGCGTCCGCGACGGAGCCTCCATGACGTCGAGTCTAGCGCAGGCGGGACGGGCGTGCGCCCGTCCCGTGTCAGGCGATGTCAGGCGATGTCAGGCGATGGCGGCCTCGGCGGGCTCGTCCGGCAACGGCCGGCCGAGCGGTGGCCAGAGCTCCGGCTCGGCCAGGATCCGCCAGTTCACGATCCGAGGGATCGAGCTCGAACGACCCGGATCGAGCTCGACCATGGCCTCGACCACCGCCCACTGGACGCGCGACACCTCGCCGAGGCGGGTCTCCGGCAGGCGGCTGACGATCTTCGAGGTGGCCTGGGCGGCGGCCAGCGTGCCGGCTCCGGACAGGCCAGCGATCACGAACCACGGCCGGCCGTTGCGCTGCCGCTGCACGACGACCACACCGTAGGTCGTGGTCGGGTCCTTGCCGCGGACCGGGAAACGAGCCGGCAGCAGGCGCTCGCGGAGCTCGAAGGCCCAGCTCCGGTCCTTGCCGACCTCGCGCGCCAGCCCGGAGTCGATGCGCTGCGCGGCATCGAGCTCGAGAGCGACGCAGCTCGGTACGTCGTGCCCGTCGGAATCCGACCAGATGAAGTGGAACGGTAGCATCGGTGCGGTGGCCGGTGCGGTCTTGAACGGCGCGAGCCCGAACATGCGCGCCAGCATGGCCTCGGCAACGTCGGAGGCGCGCGGGGAGCCGATGCAGACCACGGCCGGTCCGTCGTCGCCCAGCAGCTCCTCGAGCCAGGGGTTGTTCAGGGTCTTCTTGACCTCGGCCATGGTCTTGCAGCGCTGGACGTTCTGGATGTCGAAGCGGCAACCGGGGGTGATGCGGTCGGCCACGCGCTGGATGGTGGCCAGCGCCTCGACGTCCCAGTGACTCACGTCCAGATGGTGCTCTCGTGGCCGTGAGGCGACGACCAGCGTCGCTCGATCGACATCGGTCAGCAGCTGCAGGACCTCCGGGCGTTCGAAGACCGGATTGCGGGCGAGCCCCATCTTGTGGAGCTCGAGGTAGCAGTCCAGCGCCACGAGCTCCTCGTAGGTGAGGACCAGCTTCGGCGCCTGCGGGCGCGTGACACCATGGTAGCGGTCGATCATCGCCTGGATCTTGCGCCGGTCGACGATCTCGCGCACCGGCGCCCCGGCGCGGGGCTTGATGCCGTTGGCTTCGGAGATCTTGCGGGCGAGCGCGCTGCAGCTGCCCTCGGCGACCTTCCGGAGCTCGAGCGCATGCCCGAGCCAGAAGACGGGGGGAGGTGTGACGCGTCCGGTGTGGTACTGCGGATGGTGGACCTGGGGTGGATGGTCACCGGACCTGTCCGTGGCGCGCGCGTCGGACGACGATCGTGCGCCGTTCGTGTTGTGTCGGCTGGCAGTCTGCTTGCGCTGCATGGCGTCCTCCGCGATATATCGATCGCTGTCAAGCAGTCGACAAAGCCCATCAGCCAGTTGACCCTTCATGCTGGCATTATGTTGACAGAAGCCGTCCTCCTAGTTCCTTCCCATGTAGCAAGTTGGGGCCTTACATTCAGGATTCGTCCTGAGCATAGCATGCTACAGACACATTGACCAGTGGCCGGTCAGCCAAGGCGTGGCGTTCGAGCGACGGGTCGATCCGGCTTCGCATTGCCAAGACACGACTTGCCGCGTCGAGCGGGGCGTTTCTCAAAGCGTTTTGTGAACGATCGGCCGCCACCCCCGCTCGCTGCCGGTCGATCACCGGTCGGGTTGCACTGATTCGCGTCCGTCATCCTGCCTGCGGTCATGCTCCGGGGTGTCGTGGCACGTCCATGGTGAACGTTGCCGTCGACGCATGAGGTGTGGCTGCCGTGAGCCACGTGGTTGATGCAGCTCCATGATCCGCGGTCGTCAAAGACGGCGCGGGTGACCGTCGCGCCGGCGAAGACGCGCCGGACGCATGCCGGACGCGAGACCGGCGGCGGTGCCCTGCCGGCGCGTGCGAGCGTCTTCTGCCTCGTCCGCGACGACGTCACCCTGCCGGACAAGCGTCCGGGGACGCATGCCGAACCGGGGCCGCCCCGGGACGGTGTCGCGGGGGGGGCGGGTGCGCAGCACTGCGCATCGTGGCCGGTCGAAAGCGGTCGCGACGTCACCGTCCTGGCTGGCAAACATGGAGACGGTGGCGTGGCGACCGACATCGACGCGTCGGGCCGCACGGAACACCCGGGGGTCGTCATCGCCACCTTCGGTTCCCGGGACCAGCAAGACCACCATGCCCCAGGTGGTGCGGGAGCGCGGGGCACCGCGGCACCGGTCACGGCGGTGCCGGCGCCGTCGGAGGAGGACAGGATGAACGACAGGATGCACGAGAGGTGCGGAACGCAGACCTCCGGACATCCGCGCGAGGGACGCAGCGCCCGACGCGGCGGCGGGGTGGCGGGCGGTCGTCCGGGTCGTCCGACTGGTGGTCCGGCTGGCGGTGGCCTGACGGCGCTGGCCGTTCCCGACGGCGTCTCGTTTCTGGTTCCGGGGCAGCGGGGTAGCGGGGGCGCGACGCGCCCGTCGATGCCGCGTCTGGTGCCGCACCCCGCGCGCGGAGAGGGCGGCGCCGAGCATGCAGGCAGCGAGCGTGTGGAGACCGTCGACGGTGCCCTCGACGGTGCCCGAGACGTCGTCCTCGAGACGGTCACGGTCGGGCACCGTCCGGCGCTGCTGCTCTGCGTTCCCGATGGCGTCGGCGAGCTCGACGGAGGCGATCCGTCCGGTGGCCGCGACGGGTACCACACGACCGCAGCCAGCCGCGTCCGCGTCAACGGACAGCCCGCTCCGGCGATCACGATGTTGCGCCTCGCCGATCAGATCGAGCTCGGCGACGGCACGGTCCTGCACGTCTCGATCCATCACCGTCCGCTGCTGGGACCACCGCCGGCACGTCTGATCGGCAAGTCGTGCCCGGTCTGCCTGGTGCCCTTCGAGTCGACGACCCGGGTCTACGTCTGCCCGTACTGCGAGTCCGCGATGCACCTCGAGGTGGCGGCGCACCGCGACGGGAGCCGCGGCCGCTCCGATGGTTCCCCCGACGGGTGCGAGGAGCATCGGGAGGAGCACGACGTCCAGGACCGGACGGCGGACCGTCCGACGACCTCCATCCGGGTCGCCTTGCTGACGCGCGGCGCCGGGGACGGGGCGACGGCCGCGATCGATTGCCCGACCAACCGGCGCGTCGCGCGCGGCGCGTCGACCGCTGCGCCGAACCCTGCGGGCGGCGCCGGCGAGACGGATCGCGCACCGAGCCGCGACGCCATGCCGGACTCCGGTCGGCCACCGCATCCGGACCGTGGCGGCGAGGACGAGCTGTTGCGGTGCGCCACGCTGGGCGCCAGCTGTCCGGTCTGTGGCGAGCCGGTGCGGATGCGCGAGGGCCTTCTCTATCTGCCGGACGACGACGGTGTGTGAGCGGTGGCGCCGGCCCGATCCAGGGCGACGGACGGCGCTGGCTGTACGGACCGCGCTCGCTGTAGGAACGCGCGCGGAAGCGCGGTCGACACCATGGAGAGGATCGACACGATGACGACCACGCAGTGGACACGGATCACGGGCACGTCCATGGCGCCCGGGGCCGACATCGCCCGCGACGCACGCATGCCGCGCTTCATCGGCGGACCGCCCGACCCGAGCCAGCGCTTCGCCGCGAGCGCCGCGGTCCTCGTCGGCGCCGGCAGCGTCGGT
>JASFRE010000474.1:0-3830 GCA_050115055.1 Candidatus Eiseniibacteriota bacterium
GCCGCCCGCTTGCTCCGTCGTGGCCGGCGTCGCCGGTGGCTCGACGGCGTGCAGCGCCGCCAGGCCCGCCGCCAGGAGCTCGATCGAGCGCCTCGCTGTGGCGGTGCGGAGAACGTCGGCGAGCCCAGGACCCTCCAGCGCCTCGAGGACCAGCAGGCGCCAGCGCGCCGCATAGCCCAGGACCTCGGGGACGCGCACGGCGCCGCCGGACAGCTCCCGGAGCGCCCGCAGCTTGCCGGCGACCCGCATTCCCTTGTGGCTGCGGTAGAGCTTGGCGAAGACGGCCGCGGGTCGTGCCGGTTCACCCGGCCGCTGTCCGGTGACCTCGTACCGCAGCACCATGCGGCTTCCCGGCCGGTGCTTGACGACGGTGACCCGTTCGATCGCCAGCGGTTGCCACGCCCCCCCGATGCAGGCCTCCTCGAGCATGCGAAGCGCCTTCGCGGGGCGCCCGGCGCGTGCGGCACCGCGGAGTGCCGCGTCCTCGACGTCGGCCTCGCTCACACCGGCTCCTCCCGTGCATCGCCGGGTGCCGACGTGACCGGCTTGCCGGCGTGTGACGACAGGGTGCCCCACTCGCTCTCGAAGAAGGCTGCGTAGGCACCGCCGCGCGCCAGGAGCTCCGCATGGGTGCCGGTCTCCACGATGCGCCCGCGCTCGAGGAAGACGATGCGGTCGGCACGGAGGATCGTCGTCAGATGGTGAGCGATGACGACCGTCGTGCGCTCACGCGTGAGCGCATCGAGCGCCTCGAGCACCGCCTGGCCGGCCAGTGGATCGAGGCCGGTCACCGGCTCGTCGAGCAGGAGCACCGGGGCGTCGCGCAGCAGCGCGCGGGCGATGGCGATACGCTGGCGCTGGCCGCCGGAGAGGGTGACGCCGCGCTCGCCGACGATCGTGTCGTAGCCCCGGGGCTGGCGCAGGATGAAGCGGTGCGCATGGGCGGCGCGCGCCGCCCGCTCGATCTCCTCCCGGTCCGCCGGCGGACCGCGGCGCCCGATGGCGCCGTAGGCGATGTTCTCTGCGATCGAGATTCCCATCACCGTCGCGTCCTGCGGCAGGAAGCTGATCTGCCGGCGAAGCGACTTGAGACGGATGCTCCGGAGTGGCACACCGTCGATCTGCACCTCACCCCGGATCGGGTCGTGGAACCGCGGGATCAGCGAGAGGAGCGTCGTCTTGCCCGCCCCGGTCGGTCCGACGAGCGCGACCATCGTGTGGGGCGCGATGTCGAGGTCGATGTCGGTGAGCACCGGCCGCCCGCCCCGGTAGGCGAAGTCGACGCCGCGGAACGTGATCCGTCCGCGCGTCCTCCGCAGCACCACCGGATCGGCAGGGTCCTCGACATCGGGCTCGCGATCGAGCACCTCGAGGACGCGGTCAGCGCAGGCCGACGCCTTCGCCATGCGCTGCGTCAGCTTCGACATCTGCCGGAGCGGTCGGTAGAGGCCGCGCACGTAGGCCAGGAAGACGAGGAGCTCGCCCGGACTGAGGTGCCCGGCGAGCACGTCCTGACTGCCGAGCCAGAGGATCAGGCAGATACCGGCGGCGATCGACAGCTGCACCGAGCGGTTGAGCTGCGCCTCGAGGCGTTTGAGCTTGACGCCGGAGCGCAGGCTGCGCTTGTTCATCTCCTTGAACTGCTCGTCCTCGTGCTTCTCGGCGGTGAAGGCCTGGACCACCTGGATGGCGCCCAGGATCTGGTGGGCGCGCGACGCCAGCCGGCCCTCGCGCTTGCGTTGCTGGCCGGCCGCCGCCGTCAGACGCAGCCGGAAGACCGACAGCACGATGAAGAGCACCGGCACGACGAGGCAGGCGACCAGGGTGAGCCGCACGTTGAGGGTCGCCATGATGATCAGGATGCCGATCACCACCAGCCCCTCGCTGAGCAGCGTCACCAGGGCGGCGATCATCATCTCGCGCAACATGACGATGTCACCGGTCAGCCGCATCAGCAGGTCGCCCGACTGTGCGCGGTGATGGAAGGAGAGCGACAGCGTCTGCAGGTGATGGAACAGCTCGCGCCTTACCGCCATCACCACGTCCTGGCCGGCGAGGGCGGACCGCACGTTCTGCGTGTAGTAGAGCTGGCCGCGGAGCGCTGCCAGGAGCAGCACGGCGGCGGCCGCCGCGGCGAGGACGAGCGTCGCCCGCTCGCCGGCGAGCCGGGTCAGATCGAATCCCAGGAGCTCGACGGGACGGCCGAGCAGCACGCCGTCGAAGACCACCTGCAACGGCCAGGGCTCGGCGAGGGTGGCGAGCATGTAGCCGAGGCTCGCGGCAATGGCGATCCCCAGCGGCCCGAGCTGCGGGCGCAGGTAGGTGCGGAAGCGCCGCAGGAGGAAGACGAACCGCGCGGCGTCCCGCCAGGTCGCGGTGAGCGGCTCGAGGATCGGCATCAGGCGCGGCATCATCGGATCTCCTCGCGCGCCTCCGCCTCCCCGGCGCCCTCGCGCGCCCCCTCGTCGCCCTCGCGCGTCCCCTCGACGCCCGCCTCCGCCTCCCCGGCGATCGGATCGAGTCCGACGCGTTCCCTGAGTTTGTCGATCGACCAGCGCCTCTGGCCGCGGGCGGCGGTCTCGACCAGATGCACGAGGACGCGGGCGTTCTGGCGCAGGTTGAAGCGCCGCTCGACGAGCCGCCGGCCGCCGTCGGCGAGCCGTCGCGCCAGCGACGGCTCGACGAGCACACGACGGATCGCCCCGGCCAGGGCGCGGGCGTCGCCTGGCGGCACGAGGAGGCCGGTCTCTTCGTCGATCACCGCCTCGGCGATGCCGGAGATCCGCGTCGCCACCACTGGCAGACCGACTGCCAGGGCCTCGAGGATCACGGTCGGGATGCCGTCCTGGTCGCCGTCGGCGCACTGCACGGAGGGCTGTGCCAGCACCGTGGAGCTCGAGTAGTACGCATCGAGCAGGCGGTCCTGTGGCACGGCGCCCAGCAGCGTGACGGTCTCCTCGAGCCGGTGCTCACGGATGGAGGCGGCCAGCGCCGGATGCTCCGGTCCCTGGCCGGCGATCAGGCAGTGGAAGCGCAGGCCCTCGTCGCGTAGCAGACGGCATGCTTCCACGAGGTCGGCAAAGCCCTTCTTCGGCACCAGGCGGCCGACCGCCAGCACCGTCGGGGCGCCGCCATTCAGCGCGCGGAGCGGGCGCCCGTCGGGCCGGAGAAGCCGCCACGTATCGAGATCGAGACCGTTCGAGATGGTCACGACGCGCTTGTTGGGGACCTTGAATCCCAGGCTGCCGATGAACCGGCGGTTGTAGTCACTGATCGCCACGACGAACGAGGAGAGCCGCACACGCTTCTTCAGCTTGTTGTTCTTGCCGTGCTGATGACCGGTCCAGAACAGGTCCTTGGCGTGAGCCGTGAAGCTGAACGGGATTCCCGAGAGCAACGAGGCGAACTTGGCGAGCCGTGCCGGGCCGCTGGCGAAGTGGGCATGGAAGTGCTCGATGCCCGCGAGGTGCGCCTGCCGCACGATGTAGGGCGCCACCAGGAACTTGACCCAGGCCGCGCGCGTGCGCCGCCCGAGCGTGAAATACAGGGTGCGCAGGTAACGCCCGGGGGCGCGTCGCAGGCAGTGGAGGTGGGCGCGCAGGTGCACGCCGGCGAGCGCCGCGCGGCCGGTCGGGATGACGTGGACGGGCGCCCGCACCTGCGCGACGCGCGGCTGCACCTGTGCCTCGTCCGGTTGCTTGACCGAGAAGATGATTACCCGGTGACCGAGACGCTCGAGCTCGAGGATCTCGTTCAGGATGAACGTCTCCGAGAAGCGCGGGAACATCTTGAGGATGTAGCCGATGGTGAGCGGCGACCGGGGCGGGGGA
>JASFRE010000475.1:0-3828 GCA_050115055.1 Candidatus Eiseniibacteriota bacterium
CCCAGGAAGAGGAAGACGGCACCCTCGTCGACCTGACCGTAGTCGTAGCCAGGGGCGCCCACCAGCACGTCGCCGTAGCCATCACCGTTCACGTCGCCAACGCTGGCCAGGGTGGCGCCGTAGCGCGCGTCGGTCTGATTGCTCTCGGTGACCCAGCCGGCCTCCGTGCGCGGACCGGCACGCCCGCCGTAGAAGGCGACGACGCGGCCGATCTCGTCGCCGCCGACGAGGAGGTCGGGAATGCCGACGATCACGTCGCCGAGCCCGTCGCCGTTGACGTCACCGGCCGAGGCGGCGCTCCAACCGCACCAGGCCTCGTCCTGCTCGCCGTCGTAGTGCCAGTCCGGATCGGCGGACAGGCCGTCGTCATGGCCCATGTAGAGGTAGACGCGACCCTGATCGACGTAGTCTCCGTTGTACTCCTTGGCGGTGACCAGGATGTCGCTGTAGCCATCTGCGTTGATGTCGCCGGCGGTGGCGACGCACCAGCCGTAGGCGCTGTTGTTCTCGCCACCCTCGTCGGTCCAGGAGGGTGAGAGGGACAGACCGGAGGCGGAACCCTCGTAGAGATAGGCGCGCCCCTCCAGGTCGATATCGCCGGAGTAGGAGTGGGCACCGACCAGGACGTCACTGTAGCCGTCGCCAGTCACGTCACCGGCGGTGGCCACGCAGTAGCCGTAGTGCGCGTAGGCGGTCTCTCCCGTCTCCCAGTCGGGGTCGTCCAGGAGGCCGCTGGCCGAGCCGAGAAAGACCAGGGCGCGGCCGTAGAGGCCGCCCGAGTTGTCCGCCGGCGCGCCGACGATCACGTCGTCGTAGCCGTCGCCGTCGACATCGCCGGCGGTGCCGACACAGAACCCGAACTTCCCCGGGCGCTGGTGACGCCAGGACCAGCCGGCCTCGAGTCCCGCGGCGGAGCCGTGATAGACATAGGCGAAGTTGCCATCGGTGCCGATGATCACGTCGGCGTAGCCGTCGCCGTTCACGTCCCCGGCCGTGGCCACGGAGTTGCCGAAGAACTGCTCGGCGGCGTGGCCGTCGAGAACCCTGTCGGCGTCCCAGGGCAGCCCCGTCGGACTGCCGTAGTAGACGTAGGCCCGACCGATGTTCTGGGAGCTGCCATCGTAGCTGGGTTGCCCGACGACGACGTCGTCATAGCCGTCGCCGTTGACGTCCCCCGCCGGGGCGACGCTGGTGCCGTAGATGGCATAGTCCTGCTCGCCGTAGCCATACCAGACCCACTCGGTCTCCAGTCCACCGGGACCACCCAGATAGAGCCAGGCCCGGCCGCGGGCAGGACCGCCGCTGGCGTAGCGCGGCGACGACGCGATGACGTCGCTGTAACCGTCCCCGTTGACGTCCCCCGCGGTGGCGACGCTGATGCCGAAGGGCGTGTGCTCCTGATAGCCGTCCACGGACCAATCCGGGGTGTCCATCAGCGGGTCGACGGTGACCGGGTAGAGGGCGTCGTGGTCGTCGATCGCGAGCCGGATGCCACTCCCGAGCAGATCGATGGCCGCGTCGAGCTCCCTGCCGCCGGCGTCCCACGCCAGGAGCTTGCCGTAGCGCAGCACCATGGCGTCGTGCTCGTCGAGGAAGACGATGGCGTTCTCCTCGTCGCGCCATGCGGGCCGCAGGTTGCCGGTGAGCGCACCCTCGATGCAGAGCGGGCCGTCTCCCGGCGGGGACTCGGGGATCGTGAAGCCCTGCTCCAGGCCGGCCTCGGTGTTCTCGTACCACTCCGTGATCCCGTCGCGCACGTACTCGACCCGCCGCGCCTCGTGGATGGGCTCCGTCACGGGCACCGACTCGAGGTCACCCTCGCGACCCCAGCGCTCGAGGCTCCAGGACCAGTGCCACTCGGCCAGGCGGGGGTCGCGCGGTCCGATTTCGACTCCGCGCCCGTTGAAGACGGTGCGCAGGTTCTGTGCCCGGTTGGGCGCCTGCAATCCAAGATCGCTGCTCGAGACGTTGTACTCCGACGCCGCCAGCCTCCTCGAGACCTCTGCCCACCAGTCGGCGCTGACGCCGACGGCCGGAGCCGCCGCCTTCGGCGCCGCGACCGCGAGCGCGGCATGCGGCGCGCCCGGCAGCAGCGCCCGCCCGGCCGGGCGGATCGCTCGTGTCTCCCGCTCACCGTGCGGCGTCGTAGCCAGGAGCAGGCTGACCAGGATGAATGCGACCAGGAACGTGATGCGGGCAGCACGCTGCCGGAGGCGAATGTGCCCGGAAACGTCTCTATGGGCTCTATGGCCCTTATGGGCTCTCATGACAGACCTCCCACGGGCGACGGGGATTGCCGGGGCCAGACGCCACCCCGCCAGGTCAGGCGCCATCGGTGGCCCTCCCGTTCTGGACCTGAAGGTTGGACCCGGGAACCCGGCGGAAATCACACGCGCGGTCGAAAAACCGGTGCCCGAACCGCGTCCCGCATGCGCGGCGGCAGGGCCTCCCCGGCCGGCGGCGGTGCCCGCGAACTCCTGGCAGCGCGTGACGCGGTCTCCCGGCAGCGCGTGACGTGGTCTCCCGGCAGCGCGTGACGCGGTCTCCCGGCGCTCAACGACCGTCCTCCCTCGCGCGTTGGCCGAGTGAGTGCTTGATCTCGACCAGGAGGGGGAATCATGAGATTCGAGATGCCCCGGCGCCGGCCGGGCCCGCGCCACCCCGTCGTCGCCGTGGCCGTGCTGCTGGGTGCCGCCGCCCTG
The DNA here is from genome assembly GCA_050115055.1 of Candidatus Eiseniibacteriota bacterium. Taxonomy (GTDB): domain Bacteria; phylum Eisenbacteria; class RBG-16-71-46; order CAVPCR01; family CBDCWB01; genus JASFRE01. The sequence goes on from JASFRE010000475.1 coordinate 2,703, forward strand.
CTCCGGATCGCGGGACCCGCCATGGCCGGCACGCGCGCGCCGTCGCTCAAGCCCGACATGCCGCCCGAGGTCCGCTCCTGGCGCCACCAGATCCTCTCCCGGGACCGGTACGTGGAGCTGGCCGGTCGCTGGAGGCTCTATGCCGAGTCCCACCCCGGCTCGGCCGTGGCCCGGGTCCAGCTGGCCGAGGCGCAGCGCTACGCCCAGACCGCCTCGGACGAGGAGCGAGCCCACCTGATCGAGGAGGCGATCGGACTGGATCCCGACTGTCCGGAGGCGCTGGACGCACTGGCAGGCTCGGCCCTGCACGGCGGCGCGTCCCTGGTCGACTCGCTGGAGGAGGCGCGGCGGCAGGGCCTGCGGGCCGTCGAGCTCGCACCCGGGTGGACACGTCCCCATTTCACGCTCTGGTCCATCTGCATGGTCCTGGGCCGGCGTGACGAGGCCGAGCAGCACCTGCGGGCAATCTTCGAGGAGGGTGGATTCTCGGCGCCGCTCCTCGACCTCGCGTACAACCTGCTCGAGAGCGTCGCGCCCGATGGCATCCTCTTCACCAACGGTGACAACGACACCTATCCGCTGCTGGCGCTGCAGGTCGTGCGCGGCCTGCGGACCGATGTCACCGTCGTCAACCTGTCGCTCCTGAACCGCGTGGAGTACGCCACGTCGATCTGGAAGCGGCCGGGAGCCGACGTCCCGCCTGCCTTCACGCCGGACGAGATCCAGTCCATCTACGCGCGCTGGCAGGAGGACCCGGAGAAGACCACCCAGCGCTTCCCGATGCGTCTGCTCGGCGCACTGCTCGGCCGCATCCGGGACGGCGGATGGAGAGCACCGGTGCACATCGCCATCACCGTGACTCCGAACCTGCTGGACGTGTGTGAGGGCCACATGCGGCTCGAGGGACTCACCTGGCGCCTGACGCGGGAGCCGACGCGAGAGCCACAGACCGCAGGCGGTGAGGCACGGACACCCATCGATCTCGACCGTACCGTGCATCTCCTGCGCGACACCTTCCGGCTGGACAGCGCCACCGACCTCACGTTTCCATGGAGCCGGGAGAACGCGATCCAGCGGCTGATGCAGAATTACCCGGCGGTGCTGCGGACGGTCGCGGCGGCGGCGG
>JASFRE010000476.1:0-3822 GCA_050115055.1 Candidatus Eiseniibacteriota bacterium
CAGCGCCTCGCCGGCGCTCTTCCCGGCCCGCATCAGCTCGAGCCCGAGCGGCCCGTAGCTCACCTCGGCGAGCGACTGGGTCGCCACCGCCCCGACGCCGGCCGCCGCCCAGGGCACCACCTTGCCAACCGAGAACCAGTGCGACTGCACGGCGACACCGAGCTGACCGGTCGCCGGGTCGCGCGCGACGATCGAGTAGGTGTGGAGCGGACGGCCGGACGACGACGCCGACGATTCCTCCGACGACGATCCGTCCGGCAACGATCCGTCCGTCGACGATGCCACGCCGTTCAGCGCCCAGTCCCACTCGAGCGCGGGATCGACCGCCGTGATCGACTCCGCATCGATGAAGCGTACGATCCCGGGCGGTGCATACTCCCGGAGGAACGCGATGACGCCGGCGTCGCCGCCGAAATCACCCGCATACCAGGAGAAGAGCGGCGAGCCGAGCAGGCGCTTTCCGTCACGGTCGGCGCGCAGGAAGCGCGGATTGCGGAGCGCGTTCCGCACCGCCGCATCGAGCTGCGCTTCGAGGCGTACCGCGTCATAGGCCGCCGGCATGAGGCTCGGGCAGCCGAGCGAGGCGCAGTTGACGGCGAAGTGGGCCCGCGCATCGACATCCCCGTCCGCTCCGGGGGCGAGCACCACCTCGCGCTCCCAGGCGTTCAGAGAGAGCACACGGTCGCCGATCGCGATCCGCGGCGCATCGAACACCGCACCTCCACCATCACCCACATCCATGATGCTCGCGATGTGCTCTCCCGGTCCCTCGAGCGCCTCGATCACGACGGCGATCACCTGGGCGTTGTAGACATTGATCGCGAATGCGCGTCGCTCGTCAGCGCCCATCGCGTCGAGGTCCGCGTTGCGGAACGTCGCCAGGGTCGTCTCGAGACGCCTCCGGTGATCGGGCTCCATGTGGAGTGCCGCGTAGTCGAACCGCGTCTCGAAGGTCTCGGCATCGATCCGCACCACACGCACATAGTCGTCGAGCAGTGCCTGGTACGCGTCCGGCGCTCCGGGGCGCCCGCCCGGAGGCGTCACGTCCTCCAGGACCCGAACGATCTCCCCGGCCACGATCTCTCCCGCCCCGCCGCCCGGTTGTGCCCGGGCGCCACCCACCATCGCGAGCAGCACGGGGACCACCATCATCGTGGCTGTCGCACCCGTCCGGGCAAGGCCTCGCGGCCGACGTGGATCGACTGCAACCGGATGACGCATCGGCAGGTTCCTCCTCTCGGGAGTGCTCGGCACCGGGCAGGCTGCGCCCCGGGGACCACGGCGCCGCGTCGCGGCTCGTCCCGGCCCCGCGCAGAGGCGCCACCGGACGATCGATCCGGCTGGCCACGGGCGGGTGGATCAGGATAGCATCGGACGCCCCCACGCGGAGAGACCATGCACGATCAGGCACCGCACGCCCAGACCCGGCTCATCCTCTTCGTCCTGCTGATCGTCCTGCCGATCCTCCTCGGTCTGACGATGCGCGTCCTGTCGGTGCGCGGCGACACGCGACCCGACCGCCGCGCACTCGTCCTCGAGCACTTCACCCAGGCGGAGGTCGAGCGCGGGCGTGCCTATCACGACGCCTTCCAGCCGGGCGGGGCGATCGTGACGGTGCTCTACTGGGGACTCCTCGGCTGGATCGTGTTCGGCGGTGCCGGGCGCGCGCTCGCCGACTGGGCCGTGCGTCACGGACGCGGCCACCTCGTCCTCGAGTTCGTGCTGGTCGCCGTGCCGCTCTTCCTGCTGATCCGCCTGGCGCTGCTGCCGATCAGCTACTACCACGGCTACGTGCTCGAGGGCCGCTTCGACTTCCGGCGTCTCGAGTTCCTGCCTTGGCTCCTGCGGCTGCTGAAGGGCTGGGGGGTCGCCGCGATCACGCAGCTCTTCGTCACGCTCGTCTTTTTCTGGCTGGTGCGCCGCTTCGGTGATCACTGGGTCTGGCCGGCGATCGGCGGCGGCGCCGTCCTGAGCTACGCGTTCATCATCCTCTGGCCGCTCGTCGTGCTGCCGCTGTTCTACGAGATCCGTCCGGTCCCCGATGGCGAGCTGCGCGAGGGCATCACCGAGCTCACCGCACGGGCCGGCATGCCGGTCGACGACATCCGCATGATCGACGCCAGTCGCGTCTCATCGCACGCCAACGCCTTCTTCACCGGCATCGGCGGCCGCAAGTCGATCTACCTCTACGACACGCTCGCCGAGGAGCACACCACACCGCAGATCCTCGCCGTGGTGGCGCATGAGATCGGCCACTGGCAGCATCGTCATGTCCTGAAGGGCTGGCTGCTGGGGATCGCCGGGTCCGCCATCGGCCTCGTGGCGCTGCGCTGGCTGCTCGGGCAGGAGGCGGTGCGCGGCGCGCTCGGCATCCGTGGCGCCGGCGACCTGGCCGTGCTGCCGCTTCTCTGGCTGCTGGTGACCTGGGGCAACCTGATCACCGCGCCGCTCACCAACGCCGTCAGCCGCCACTACGAACGCCAGGCGGACGCGGCGGTCTTCGAGCTCACCGGCGATCCGGCCACCTTCATCGCGATGAAGCGGGCCCTGGCCCTCCAGAACCGTGCGAACCTGCTACCCCACCCGGCGGTCTCCTTCTGGTATGGCACGCACCCGCCGGTCATCGAGAGGATCCGGGCGGCAGAGGCCTATCTCGCCGCCGCCGCGGCCCACGGCACGGCGACGGGTGGCAGCGCGGCCGGCGGCGGCCGACACGGCGACGGTGGAAGCGCGCCGGAGGGCGGCGCCACCCCTTGATCGATCGCCCCGGAGCGCCTATCATCGGTCGCTCCACATGGACGCGTACGAGGGTCGGGCGGCAGCCGGCGGGCGCCGGCACCGATCCCTCGAGGATCCGGTCCCGCGGTGCGGCACCGCGGGCGAGAGCTGAGCATGGCTGACACGAACCTCGACTACCTGACGCTCAAGAAGAAGTCCCTCGATGAGCTGCGCGAGATGGCGAAGGAGCACGCCGAGGGTGTTTCGCTCCTCAAGAAGGAGCAGCTCATCGATCTCCTGTGCAAGGAGCTCGACATCTCGAAGCAGATCCACGCCGAGGGGATCGACGTGAGCAAGATCAAGCGGCAGATCCGCCAGCTGAAGGCCGAGCGCCAGGAGCACATGGAGCAGAAGAACACCGAGGCGCTGCGTCGCAGCCGGCGCAAGATCCGTGGACTCAAGCGCCGCATCCGCAAGGCGGCGATCGAGACCGCGAAGCACGCCCGGCACGCCGCACACTGAGCCGCGCGGCACCGGCGCATCGCGGGCCCCCATCGCTGGGGCCGTGCGCGCCTCCCGGGCGGCGTACGGCCCGGCTAGCCGCCGAGGAGCTCGCGCACCACGGCCTGGACCTCCTTGCCGTCCACCTCGCCGCCGTGCGCCGACATCACCGACTTCATGACCTTGCCCATGTCGCGGGGTGACGTCGCTCCGGTCTCCTCGATTGCGGCCTCGACGAGCGCGCGGAGCGCCGCTCCCGTCTTCTGTTCCGGCAGATAGGTCTGGATGATCTCGATCTCCCCGGACTCCGAGGCCACCAGATCGTCCCGCCCACCCTTCCGGTACTGCTCCACGGCGTCGGCGCGCATCTTGACGCCGCGCTTGAGGACCGCCTGCACGTCGTCGTCGGTCAGGTCCGCTCCCTTCTCGATGCGGGCGTTCTTGCACTGGGCGATGAGCCAGCGCAGCACCGTCTTCCTGGCCTGGTCACGCGCCCGCGTGGCGTCCAGGAGATCCGACTGCAACCTGTCCAGCAGCATGGCCTGCTCCCTCCTTAGGCTGAATCAGAATCGGAAATGAAGTATCTAAGCCGAACGCGCTTCT
>JASFRE010000477.1:0-3818 GCA_050115055.1 Candidatus Eiseniibacteriota bacterium
GCGCGCGCCCACCAGCTGGTGATCTCGCACGGCAACGGCCCCCAGGTCGGGCTCCTCGCCCTGCAGGCCGCGGCGCTCGGCGATACCGACTCCTACCCGCTCGACGTGCTCGGCGCCCAGACCGAGGGCATGATCGGCTACATGATCGAGCAGGAGCTCGGCAACCTGCTGCCCTTCGACCAGCCCTTCGCGACGATCCTGACCATGACCGAGGTCGACCCGCGCGACGCGGCCTTCCGGAACCCGACCAAGCCGATCGGACCGATCTACACCGAGGAGGAGGCGCACCGCCTCGCCGGCGAGCGTGGCTGGTCGGTGGCCCGGGACGGCGCGCACTGGCGGCGCGTGGTGCCGTCGCCGCTCCCCCGCCGCATCTTCGAGGTGCGCCCGATCCAGTGGCTCCTCGAGCGCGGCGTCATCGTCATCTGCACCGGCGGCGGCGGCATCCCGACCGCCTACCGGCCCGACGGGACCCTCGGCGGCGTCGAGGTGGTCATCGACAAGGACCGCGCGAGCGCGCTGCTCGCGGTCGAGCTCCAGGCCGACTTCCTCGTCATGGCCACCGACGTCGATGCGATCTACGTCGACTGGGGCACGCCCGGCGCCCGGCCGCTCCGCGACGTGACCCCGACCGAGCTCCGGCAGCTCGATTTCGCCTCGGGCTCGATGGGGCCCAAGGTGGATGCGGCCTGCTTCTTCGTGCGGAGGACCGGCCGCACGGCCGCCGTCGGCGCCCTGGTCGACCTCGAGCGGATCATCGCCGGCGAGGCCGGGACCATCGTCCGTCCCGAGCACGACGAGCCAGCGCCGCGCGGCGCCGACGCCGCCGCGCCCTAGCGTCGGCCCGGCTCCGGCTGGCAATCCGGGCACCAGTAGGTCGAGCGCCAGCCCCGGCCGAGCCGCGCCGTGGCGATGCGCGTTCCGCAGCCGAGGCACGGCAGCCCGCCTCGCCGGTAGACCCAGAGGCGACCACGACCATCACGGACCCACCGGGTGCTGCGGGGACCGCGACCCAGATTGCGCCGCAGGCAGGCGTGCGCCGTCTCGTAGAGCGCCCGCAGGCGGCGTGAGGTCAGCGCTCCGAGGGCCGTGCGCGGGTGGATCCGACAGAGGAAGAGCACCTCGGACTTGTAGACGTTGCCGATGCCGGCAGCGACGCGCTGGTCGAGCAGCACGTCGGCCAGCGGTTCTGCGGGTTCGAGGAAAGCGCGTGCCCGCGCCTCGATCCCTTCGACATCGATGGCCGCGACGGCGAGGTCGGGCCCCAGCCGCGCCGCCAGCTGGTGGGCGCGCACGCTCTCCGGGCGCACCGCCTCGACTTCCATCGCATCGAAGCAGACGAAGAGTGCGTCTCCGGTGACGAGCACGATCGACGCGCGTCCAGCGTCGCGTTGCCAGGGCTCGCCGGGCGCGTAGCGATGCCAGCTGCCGTGCATGCCGAGGTGACTGCGGAGCGCCGGCCCGTGATCGAGTTCCACCCAGAGGTGCTTGCCGCGCGCCACGACGCGCTCGACGGTACGCCCCCGGAGCGCGAGATGCGCGGCCGCCGCGACCCGGCTGCCGGCCGCGAGGCGCCGGCCGCGCAGACGGATGTCCAGGTAGGCCGCCAGCTTGTAAACGGTGTCGCCCTCTGGCAACGATCGGTCTCCCCCCGCACGCCCCGTGCACGGCCGGCACCCGACCCGCGAAGCCCGCAGCGCTCTCAGGGCCGCGTCAATGCGAATCCCCGCACCGTGCGCTCGAAGCCGGCGTCCGCGAGCCGCTCGGCGAGCGGCGAGTCGGCCGCAACCCGCCCATCGATGCGTTCGATACGCAGGCGCCGGCCCGCCCCCTTGCCGGCCGGCAGCCGCCCGAGCGCGGCAAGCGCCGCCATGAGCCGCGAGCGACCGGACTCGCCGTCGTCGGCAACGAAGGTCACGAGCTGCCGGCTCGATGGTGACACGTGCAGCACGACGCGCCCGGCAACCAGCACCACCCAGGCACCGGCCAGGCGCCGCGGCGGCGGCCCCGCGCCACCGGGCGTCGCCGGCCACGGCAGCAGCGCACCGTAGGGATTGGCCGGATCGACCGCCGCCAGCACGAGGGTCGCCCCGGCCGCGTCGGCCAGGTCCATGGCGTCCGACGCCGTCTCGACGCGCTCGCGATCCGCGCGCAGCCGGTCCACGGCACCCGGCACCGCGAACTGCGCCCCGGCGAGTCCCTCGACGAAATAGCCGCGTCGCACCTCGCCGGTCTCCTCCATCGATCGGAGCACCCGGTAGACGGCGCCGAAACCACCCGGCAGGCCCTCGGCGCGCGCCGCCTCGCGACTCAGGATGCCGTAGCGCTCGAGCAACAGCCGGCTCCACGCGACCGCACGCTCGGTCGCCGACGGTGGCGTACCGAGCCGGTCCTCGACCCGCGACCAGCGTCCTTCGGGCACCACCGGACGGCGCGTCCGCCGCGCACGGGCCGGCTTCGGACGCAACCCGAGCCGGCGCAGCGGTCCGGTGGTGTCGTTGGTGATCCGACCGGACCAGACCAGGTCCCAGAGCACCTCCTCGAGCTCCCGGGTGCCGACACCCGGACATGCCGCGCGCACCGTCGCGGCGAGCGTCGACCCGAAGCTCGCACCGGCGCGCGCCAGCGCCTCGACGATCGCCGCGTGGATCGGGTCCAAGGCGTGGTCCGTGTCCGGTGGTTCGACGAGCTCGCGCGCGTGATCGGCGAGGTAGAGTGCGACCCGCCCGTCGCGTGGACCGAGCGCTCCCCGGCCGACCCAGACGACGGCTCCGGTGGCGCAGAGGAGATCGAGCTCCTGGAGCTCGAAACCGTCGACGCGCTGCGGCAGGACGAGCCCGATCAGGTCGCTCCAGGGCAGCGCCAGACCCTCGAGCTGGGCGACGACGTCGAGGATGCGCTGCGGTCCCCGCGCGTCGCTGCCGATGCCGTGCCAGCGCGGCAGGAAGACGGCGAGCGTCGCCGGCTCGACCGGTGCCACCGCGTCGCGCAGCTTGCCGAGCGTGCGGCGCTTGAGGCGCCGGAGGATCTCCGCGTCGCAGAGATCGAGCTCGCTGCCGCCCGGGCGGATCTCGCCTCGCACGAGCACGCCACGCTCGATGAGCTGTTCGAGCTGCGGTGCGAGCTGCGCCGTCGGCAGCCCGTAGCGCGTCGCCAGGTCGCGTGGCAGGAAGGTCGAGCGACCGCGCGCGTAGCGGCGCACCAGCTCCTCGAGCGGCGCGGCCGGCGCCTCGAGGCAGCTCGCCGGCAGTCCTGCCGGTGGCTCGACGCCGAGCGCCTCGCAATAGAGCCCGGCGTCCTCGGCGGCGATCCAGCGACGCGCGCCGGCGATCCGCACCTCGCAGGCACGTGCCTCGCGGGCGAGCGTCGCCAGCCAGTCGGCCGGGTCGGCGGCGCTGCGCGCCGCGAGCTCCTCGGGCGCCAGGTCCCCGAGGCGACGGAGCAGGTCGTGCAGCTCGTCCGCGTCGCGCGCCCGACGATCCGGTGCCAGCCGCCCCAGCTCCTGCTCGAGCTCGACGAGCACCCCTGGATCGAGCAGCTCGCGCAGCTCGGCCTGCCCCAGCAGCTCCCGCAGCAGCCCCTGGTCGAGGGTGAGCGCCTGCGCACGTCGCTCGCCGAGGGGCGCGTCCTGCTCGTACATGTAGGCGGCGACGTAGGCGAAGACGAGGGAGCGAGCGAAGGGCGATGCTCCGACGGTCTCGACCTCGCGCACCCGCACCGTGCGGGCGCGCACGTCGCGCAGCAGCCCCTCGAGTCCGGGCAGATCGAAGACGTCGCCCAGGGCCTGCCGGTAGGTCTCGAGGACGACCGGAAAGCCG
>JASFRE010000478.1:0-3798 GCA_050115055.1 Candidatus Eiseniibacteriota bacterium
CGAGCTGGCGCTCCAGGTGGAGCCCGAAGGTGAGATTCACCGTGGCGCCGTTCCAGGGCACCATGCACTGTCCACCGAGTCGGACGATCCCCGGGCGGTCGCCGCCGTGGCGTGGTCCGGCGGTGATGATCGTGACGTCGTGACCCCGGTCGCGCAGCGCGCGCGCGCTGCCCGAGACGTTCTCCGTCACCCCGCCGTAGTGCGGGTAGTAGGCATGGGTGGCGACCACGATCCTCATGCGGCGTTCCATCCCGGTGCCGCTGGCCACAGCGGACGGAAGAGGCACCACTGCTGGGGATGGCTGGCGATCGAGGGTTCGAGCGCCCGCAGCACCGCGCTCATCGTCTCCAGGTCGGTGCGTCCGCGGGTGACGGGTGGCAGGACGGTGACCGCGTAGCCACGCTCGACCTGAGCGTCGTGCACCATGACCGCGGGGAGCAGTGCGGCGCCGGTGGCGCGCGCCAGGTGGGCACCGCCGAGTGGCAGGGGGGTCGGCGTGCCGAAGAAGCAGGTGGGGTGGGCGCGGCTGTAGATGTCGCCGTCGATCAGGAGCACGACGATCTCACCGTGCTCGAGGGCGCGATAGAGCTTGCGCATGCCGTCGAACGGTCGCACGACGTGGATGCCGTGCGTCGCCTTGTGGCGGCGGACGGCGGCGCCGAGCCGACCCAGCTGCTCGCCACTGACCACGTGCAGTGTGTAGCCGCGCCGCGCCAGCTCGAGCGCGGCGATCTCCCAGTTCCCGAGGTGGCAGGTGCAGATCACGGCACCACGACCACGCTCGAGGGCGCGATCGAGATGTCCGAGGCCGCCGAAACGCATCGTGACGCCGTCGCCATCGCGCAGCCACTCGTAGAGCAGTCGTCCGTGGTTCTCGAAGGTGCGGCGCGCGAGCAAGTCGACGGCCTCCGGCCGCACGGTCCGGTCGCGCCAGCTGAGAACGTGCTCGAGATTCAGTCGCACCGCCCGGCGCTTGTCCGCCGCGAGACGGTAGTGGAGGCGTGCGCCGGCGCGCACCGTGGCCGGACCCAGGCGGGGGGGCAGGCGCCTGGCGACCGCCCGCAGCAGTGCATAGCCCAAGGTGGCGTACATCGCGTCCGGAATCGTGACAACAGGAGTGCGGTCACCCTGGACCACACCGTGGCGGCGGAGCGCCATCCTGACCTGCGAGGCGCCGAACCGACTGCCCCAAGACCCTATGGACGCGGCCTTTCACCTGTCAAGCAGGTTCAACAGCAGGGCAGGTCGTGGAGGATGGGGCGGGGAGAGGACATCGTCGCCCGGGGGGAGCGGCGGCTCGACCACCGGTGGGAATGCCGCAGGCGGCGCCGCCACCGGTCGGAAACCACCCGGTGGTGGTCGCGCCGTGTCCGGTTCCGAGTCGTCCGGAGTCGGCCAGAGGCCGGCTCGATCGCGCGGCTGATCAGCGCGGCGGCGTGCCGCACGACCGCGCGCTGCGCGACGACCCGGTAGCTACCGGCGGCATGGCGCCGCGCCGTACCGTGTCCCGGCTCCCGGAATGGCACAGCAAGTGGCAGTCGACGCGTAGCATGCACGATTCCCGGTTGTCCGCCAGCGGACAGCCGGCGTAGACTCGATTGTCACGCCGGCAGTAACCGCCACTGGGTGCCGACGGCGGGCGCTTGGGCATCTCCACTCTCTTCCTGGCGCGGTTCCGGTTCGAGACACGCACGCCTCTCGACCGACCGCGCGCCTCACCGAAGCGGACGCAACGGACGTGCCAACATCTGGGAGCCAGCATGGCAAGTCTGAAGATGGTGCGTTGCACGGTGCGCCGGGGCGCCGACGGTGTCCCGAGTCGTCGCTTCATTCCCCTCGATACCTTCGACCTCTGGCTCTATCTCATGAAACACCGGCACGGTTTTCGCGTGCTGGAGCGCCGGACCTCGATCTGGATGGACCTTGAGGACTCGATCGAGGTGGATCAGCTGTCCGGGCAGCTCGAGCGTGTGGACGAGGTCTGCCTGCACGTCTTTTCCGAAAAGGACAGCATGTTCCGCCGGATCTGCCGATACTTCCCCGTAGCGGAGCGCGACCGACTCACCCGGGTGCTGCTCGGGCACTACCGGTCGACCGTCTACGAGGACGAGCGCCATCCACAGATCCAGGAGCGCTCCGGAGTCTGGGTCGTCCGCCACGCCTGACCGGCGGGCGCCCCGCCGCCGATCGCGCCGCCACGAGGCGTCCGGCCTGGCCGGGCACGTGCCCTCCCGGCGTGGGGTGCGAGGGAGAGATCACTGATGGTTGTCGTCAGCTACTCCGGCAAGGAAATCAATGCCAAGATCGTCTACTACGGACCGGGACTCGGAGGCAAGACGACCAACCTCGAGCAGATCTACGAGTCGGTGCCGGCTGCCCATAAGGGCAAGATGATCTCCATGAAGACGAAGGCCGACCGGACGCTGTTCTTCGACTTTCTGCCCATCGATCTCGGGGACATCAGCGGTTTCCGCACCCGTTTCATGCTCTACACGGTACCGGGACAGGTCTATTACAACGCCACGCGCAAGCTCGTCCTGAAGGGGGTCGATGCCGTCGTCTTCGTCGCGGACTCGGAACGCGGCAAGATGCGCGAGAACCAGGAGAGTCTCGAGAATCTGCGGGACAACCTGCGCGACTATGGCATCGATATCAACGAGCTGCCGGTCGTCTTCCAGTACAACAAGCGCGATCTACGTGACGTCTACACGACCGACGAGCTCGATGCCGGCCTCGGGCGCGACATGCAGCCGATGATCGAGGCGGTTGCCGCCGAGGGGCCGGGGGTGCTGGAGACGCTGCGCGAGGTGTCGGCGCTCCTGCTCCGCAAGCTGCGCCGCGAGCTCGTCCCGGTGCAGTCGACCGGCGCCGGTGCGGCGAACCGGGGGGTGTCTCCGGGCGCCACCGAGCGCGCGACGCCGGCCCGTCCGGCGCCGGCCGGTGGCCCACCGGCGACACCGGCTGCCGCACCGCCAGAGGGACTCGAGGTCACCGTGCCGGACCCGGGTTCCCGGGAGAGGCAGCTGGGTGCCGAGGCGGCGTCCGCAGCGCCGCCGGAGCCGACGCCGTCGGCGCCCACGCCGCCACCGGCAGCGTCGCCACAGCAATCGCCGTTGCGGACGGATCCGTACCAGCAGCCATCGTTCGATCGCACGCCGTTCGAGCAGCACACGCCCGAGCAGCAGCCGACGCCGCGGCTGGAGGTCATGCGATTCGGCGACGGCGTGCCACCGGCGCCGGCACCTGGCGGTGCCCCGGTCGGTTCGCCGGCCGAGCAGCCGGTGGAGTCGGATCCGGAACGGCGTCCGGAGACGGCGCCCGTGCCGGCCAGCAGCGGAGGCGAGGTCTTGCCGTCCGACACCGCACGCCGCTTCGTCGTTCCGATCGAGATCGACCTCGATCGCGTTCAGGCCGGCGAGTCCCTCGAGCTCGTGATCGAGATCCGCGCCGCGTCGTCAGGCGACCGTCGCGTCGGTTGATCCACGTCGTCCGGTCCCGCCCGAGGTTTCCAGTTGACCCTCTCGGCGCGCCCCTGATAGCGTGCGTGTGCGCCTTCATCCTGCTCGGAACCAGGCGAGCCCCGGATCCCTAGCCCCGGTCCGTGGTGCCGGTTGCACTTGCCGGAAGGGTTGTCGTGGAACACGCAAAGACCGAGCACGTCGAGCGCACGGCGCGGGTGCCTGCCACCGGTCGTCCGTCCCCGACTCCGAACGAGATCCAGTCGACATTCCGCAGCGGCGTCCAGGCGTTCCTGCGCGGCATCCTCGCCGACGCCGAGCGCTACTTCGTCCTGACCCT
>JASFRE010000479.1:0-3796 GCA_050115055.1 Candidatus Eiseniibacteriota bacterium
GCCGGCCGTCGCCGCCTTCCCCACCGCGTCCTTCCGGTAGAGCACCTCGCCGTCCACGTCCCAGAGGTCGACGATCGCCATGATGATGGCGTCGATCGGCCTGGCGTCGGTGATCGTGGTCTGCCGGGCCGAGGACCCGGTGGCGAACAGCACCACCTCGCCGATCCCGGCACCGACCGCGTCCGCCGCCACGACGTACTCGTCGGTGAGCCGGGTATCGACTCCCATCACCTGCACGACCTGCAACTTGAGTCCCTCGAGGCGCTCGTCCTTCCGGGTCGCCACGACCGTGCCGGTGATCTGTCCGAAGCGCATCGCCTAGGCCTCCGCCGTCTCCGGTGTGCGACCGAGCGGCAGCTGCTCGTCGATGTTCGAGTGCGGGCGCGGGATCACGTGGACCGACACGAGCTCGCCGACCTTCTCGGCGGCCCGCGCACCGGCCTCGGTGGCCGCCTTGACCGCCGCGACGTCGCCGCGCACGACCGCCGTCACGTAGCCGCCGCCGATCTTCTCGTAGTGCACGAGCTCGACGCGCGCCGCCTTGACCATCGCATCCGATGCCTCGACCATGGAGACGAAGCCGCGGGTCTCGATCATTCCCAGTGCATCCGACATCTCGTTCTCTCCCAGGACCGCCGCGCCGGGCGGCACCAAGCCGCCGCCCGCCACGCGCGCCCACTACTGCTCCCGGTAGCCCTTCTGCTGCTGGCGGCCGTCGAGGCCCTGCACGGCGCCGGTCGCCGCCTCCGCCGCGGCATCGATCTCCGCCTCCGGTCCCGAGAGATACAGGCGACCGAAGGCCCCGTGTGCCCGGATGTCCACGAGCTTGACGCGCGCCGCCTTCTCGGCCTCGTTGGCGCCGAAGACGACGTAGCCGGCCGGCTCGGTCTCCAGGATGAACAGCGATTCGCCCGGCAGGATCATCGAGCCGGAGCGATTGCGATTGATGATCTGCGCCTGGTAGGGCTCGATGGCGCGGATGATCTCGTCCGAGACGACGCGCGGCCTGAGCCGCTCGGCCTCGTCGACGCCGATGTAACCGAGGATCGCGTGGCCGGCCGAGCGCACCTCGCCCTTGTCGGCGTCGTGCACCTCGAGGAGGCCGTAGGCGCGCTCGACGACCTGCACGGCCGGCTTCACCGTCGTCGCCTTGAGCGCCACATCGGTGATGCGGTTGATCGCCAGGCCCGGCGCGATCTCCACCCAGAGCGAGGCCACACCCGGCACCGGCAGGAAGCCGCGCGACGTGGTGCCGATGTAGGCCGCCAGCTGGTCTTGCAAGCTGTCGAGGAAGACGTAGGTGCGGAGCGTGATGGCCGGTCCCCGCCGCGCCACCTGCGCTCCGCCCGCGTTCTGCGACTTCTGCGCCGTCATCGACTCTCCCCCCAACCCTCTCGATCTGCCTGACAACCTAGATCTGCTTGACGACGATCGCGTCCTCGACGCGCCGCAGCGCCTCCACCGTCCGGCGCGGCGCGTGCAGCCCGAGCAGGACGAACAGGGTGTCGACGATCGACACCTGCGCGATCCGCGAGGCCAGCGCCTCCGAGCGGAATCGCGTCTCCCGCGACGAGGTCGTCAGCACGACATCCGCCTCGTGGGCAAGCGGCGAGCGCGCGCCCTGCGTGATGGCGATTACCCGTGACCCGGCGCGCCGCGCGACCCGCACGGTCTCGATCGGGTCCTTGGTGCTGCCCGAGTGCGAGATGACCAGCACCACGTCCTCCGGGCCGAGCAGCGCCGCCCGCATCACCTGCAAGTGTCCGTCGCTCTCGCAGCTCACCGACAGGCCGAGCCGGAACAGACGGTGATAGGCGGTCAGCACGATCGGCGACGAGGTGCCGACGCCGACCACCAGGATGTGGCGCGCCGCCGCGAGCAGCGCCGCGGCCTCGGTCAGGGTCTCCGGCGCCAGCACCGACATCGTGTCCTTGAGCGTCTGGATGTCGGAGCCGATCACCTTGCGGGCCACCGTACCGGCGTCGTCGGAGAGCTGGATGTCCTCGTGGAGCGCCTGCAGCGGCTCGATCTGGTCGCGCGCCACGGCGATCTTCAGCTCCTGGTAGCCGCTGTAGCCGACCGAGCGCGCGAAGCGTACGACGGTCGCCTCGCTCACCCCGCTGGCCGCCGCCACGTCGCTCACCGTCTGCCCCAGCAGCCGCTCGGGCGACGCCAGGACGTGCCGCGCCACCTTGCGCTCCGCCTCGCGCAGCGAGCTCAGCCTGGCCCGGATCCGGGCCAGGCAGCCGCTCTGTGGCACCCCGCCGTCGAACATCGCTTCGCCCCGTGGCCGCGTCGTCCTGTCTCACCGCCCTGGCGCCCGGGACCGGGCGTCAGTGCTTTCTTGCAGTATCGTCACTCGCTACTTCATCATCAAGAAGAAAATTTACTTCTTTTGGAGCCAGAGACGTAACACAATGAATCACTATGTGTTACAGAACAAACGCGGCGGCTCGCGAGGCGCCACGGCGGACCTGGCGCCCGCCGATCAGCGCATCAGCACGGCGCGGACGGTCCGCTCCCCGGCCGGCGTCTCGAGGCGCACCCAGTAGACGCCGCTCGGCAGCGCCCGGCCGCGCCCGTCGCGGCCGTCCCAGATGAGGCGGTGCCGCCCGGCCTCGAGGGTGCGATCGAGCAGCGTCCGCACGTGCCGGCCCTGCACGTCGTGCACGCGCAGGTGCACCATCCCCCGCGCCGGCAGCTCGATGTCGAGGCGCGTCTGCGGGTTGAACGGGTTCGGGAACGGCCCCGCCAGGCGCAGTGCCGGCGGCGGCGGCACCGTCCCCGCGACACCGATCTGGTTGTTGGACGAGCCCGGGGTCGGCTCCTCCATCGACTGCCAGACGCTGCCGCCGTCGGGGACCCGGCCCATCGAGATGTCCGGGAGCTGCGGGCCATACGCCACGGAGTCGATGAGGCCGACGCCGAGCACGAGCGTGTCGAAGAGCCCGATCTGCTCGCCATCGGCGCTCAGCGCGAACGACGCGTGCAGCGGCCCCTCCTGCGGCTCGCCGTCGCACCAGATGATGAGGAAGCTGTCCGGCTGCACGGCGACGGCCGGCAGCTCGAAGCGCGTCGGGTTCGTGAGGTCGTCGGTCAGGTGCATGCCGGCCAGCGACACCGCCGTCGATCCGGCGTTGTAGATCTCCACCCAGTCGTCGAAGTCGCCGTGCTCGTCCTGGATCGTCGTGTTGTTGCGTGCCATGAACTCGTTGACGAAGAGCGGCGGCGGCTCGTAGCCGACCTCGAAGACGAAGGCGCTGTCGGGTGCCGCCGGCGGCTCGAGCGTCGTCGCCGCCAGATCGTCGGTGGCGCTCAGGTAGTAGTGCACCATGCCCGGTGAGGGCTGCCCGGCGATCGCCGCCCCGTACACCCCGTCGCCCGCCTCGCCGTCGCCCGACAGGCCGTCGTCGGCCATGGGCGTCGTCGTGTAGCCGCCGCCGGTGTCGAAGTGCAGCGTCGCGGCGCTGATCACGCCGTCGTCGAAGATGCGCGCCGTGACCTGCACCGGCTCCCCGAGCTGCGGGGCCGGCGGGAAGTGGGCGACGTCGCGGATCTGCGGCACGATGTTGCCGCCGCCGACGTTGGCGGCACCCGCGGTCGGCGTGGCGAGGATCTTCCAGTAGGCGCTGCCGTCCGGCAGGCGGCCGTAGGTGGCGTCGGTGTACTGCTCGTCGAACACCCGCACGTCGAGCGGCGGGTCGGTGATGAGCGGGCCGGTGAAGAGCCCCACCGCCTCGCCGTCGACATCGAGCTGGAAAGGAGCGTGCCAGGGGCCCTCGAAGGTCTCCCCGTC
>JASFRE010000480.1:0-3792 GCA_050115055.1 Candidatus Eiseniibacteriota bacterium
CGGAACGCTGCTCGAGTGTGGCACGGACGTCGCGCGGCCGGTGATCGGGCATGCGTGCCAGCAGCTCCGGGACGGCGGTCAGGAAGGCCTGGCGGTGGAAGTCGGAGTTGAACCAGATGGCATCGGCCGCCAGCGCGCTGGTGATGTTGGTGAAGGCGAAGTGAAGATCACGCGGCTCGGCGCGCCGGTCCGGATAGGTGAGCTGGTTCTCGTGGAAGTAGACGGCGAGCGGCAGCGCCGCCAGCGGCGCCGGCAGGAGTGCGCGCAGATCGGCGGCGCTCAACATGTCGGTGGTGACGATCGCCCCGATCCCGGACGGCGTGTCGATGCCCGCCACCGCCGGCGGCCGGGCGCGGAGCTCGGCGGCGAACCACAGCGCCGCGCCGCGCATGCGCCACTTCCAGGCCCGCGCCGGCAGCGTGACGAGCCGCACGGTGCGGCGGCTGTGACGCGCCAGGCCGCACGCCACGGCAGCGTGCGAGCCGCCGTGGAACGGATCCAGATAGAGTATGCTCGCGGGTGCGTCGTCCGCCATGATGCGCTCCGATGCCGGCCGGTGGTCCGTGTCGCGGCCCGTCCGCGTGGCTGCGGCCACGGACCGCCGGCCGGGAGCTTGGCGCACGCGGCGGCGCGATGCAATCGGTGGACACGGCGCCCCGGTCGGTGGCCGCGAGGAGATTCGATGCCCTCGAGGCAGGGAGCTCGACACGCACCATGAACCCATGCTGTCCCGAACGGATCGGCGCCGCTCGTCGTCACCGGGCTCGCACGGCAGTCACAAGTCTCGGGGCGATGGTCGCCGGGTTGCTGCTCGCCGGGGCGCCGCCGTCGCCGGCGTCGCCGGCGCCGCTGCCGGACACCGCCGTCGTGGCCCCCGACACCGCGGTCGCGGCGCTGCTCGGACCGCGGCCCGAGCTCTACTTCGACCTGCTCTACTGCGGCAGCGGCCGGCCGCGCGCCGGGCAGAGCCAGCTCGACGCCGTCGACCTCGACACCGCCGCCAGCCGCTTCGGGTTCACCATCCTGCGACGGCACGTCGCCGACTACCGCAAGGTCGCGCGCAGCCTCCGGCGGCGGGCGCCCAACCAGACGATCGCCCTCTACCGGCACGCGCACGCCCTCTACGCGTACGAGGATCGCGCCGGCGTCTTAAATCTGTACGAGACCAACTACCTGCACGGGACCGACCCGGCGGCTTTGATGGCGACGAAGGTGGACGGCACGGTGCGGGTCGACTGGATGCCCGACGAGCGCCCGCGGTACGACGCCTTCGACACCATCAGTCCGTCGCGCGAGTTCGGTGTCTCTGGCTACGTCGTGCTGCGCGGCGCGCCGGGCGAGCCGCTGGCGCCGATCGCACGCCTGCCGCACCAGGTGACGGCGTTCGTCGACTCGACGGCCGCCCCGGGCATCGCCCATCATTACCGCGTCGACGTCATCCAGCACCAGGGACACCAGCTGCCGTTCTCGCACGAGGTGGTGGCGTCGCCGGCCGCCGGGATCGTGGTGCGCGACCTCGAGCGGGTGGTGTCCGCCGCCGTCGACTCGGCACGCTATCTTCTGCGCATCCGCTTCGCCGTGGAACCGCCCACGGCCATGGCCCGACTGCTGATCGATCGCAACTCTGACCGGGATGTCGACGATGCCGGCGAGCGCCTGGCCTTCGCACCGACCGGCGACGGTCGCCTCGAGGTGATGACGGAGCTCGACGCCGCATCACGGGCGGCGGACACGCTGCACCGGATCATCGGTTTTTCCTACCGGATCGAGGTGGAGGCGCCGGACGGGACGCGACTCGAGCTGCCGGCGCACGGCAGTTTCACGACCAGCGTCAACCAGCGGATCCGTCATCGCCGATACGGCTTCTACATCATGTGGCCGGACACCGACCCGTGGATCGATTACCAACTGCGCCAGCTGCGCCAGGAGCTCGGGCGGCGGGTGGACGTGAACGCCGTCTTCCTGGACGAGCTGGTCATCGATCCCCACCTGGCGGCCGACGCCGATCCGGTCGAGCTGACCACGGCCGGGTTCCAGCAGGCCTCGGTCAGGCTCCTGGCGTTGCTCCACGATCGGCGGCCGGACCTGGCGTTCTACTACAATGGAGCCGGTGAGGGCGTCGATCCGCCGGCCGCGGCGGGCGGCATGCTGGAGGGATTCTGCGTCGCCTCCTGGTACCGGGGCGGCAGCGCGGCCGACTACGCGCCGCCGACCCTCTGGGAGACGCAGGTGCAGGCGGCGCTCGGGATGGCGGCCGCGGGCCGCGAGCTGCTGCTCCTGGCCCGGGATCGTCCGCTCGGCGACCGCCGCGCGCGGCTCTACGCGCTGGCGTCGTTCCATCTGGTGCGCGGCGCAGGCACGCGCTTCTGCTTCCGGACGCGACCTTGCGGCACGCCGGCGCTGCCGGAGTGGGAGATCGACCTCGGCGCGCCGCTCGAGAGCTTCCGCCGCCCGGAGGCGGCGCTGGTCGATGTCGCGCGCCCCGGGCTGTACCGCCGCCGCTTCGCGCATGGCGAGGTCTGGGTGAACGCGCTCGCCGACACGAGCCGCACGGTGGTGATCGATCCGCCGGCGTGGCTCGTCGAACTGGTGGAGGATGCAGCGGGGGCCGGCGTCGAGCTGCGCATCACCCGTCGGGTCGCGCATCTCGAGCTCGCCCCGCAGAGCGGGGCGCTGCTGCTCCGTCCACCCGCGGCGCCCTAGCTGGCGGCGGGTGGCGGACCGGTGGCGGCGCGATGCACCGCCACCACCGGGCACATCCAATCCGAACCGGAGAAAGGTCGAGATCATGCAGGACACGTCGAGAGACTCCGCCACGTCGGCGGGGGACGCCCCGGACGACGCCCCGCACCGCGACACGTCAGGTGCGGACACGCCGGCACCACGCGCCCCGGGGACCGCACCGCCGGACGATGCCGTCAAGCGGCCGGCGACCGTGTCGATCGATACGTTCGCCCGCATCGAGCTGCGCGTGGCCGAGATCGTCGAGGCGGCGCGCGTCGAGGGTGCCGACAAGCTCCTGCGGCTCGAGGTCGACCTCGGGGGCGAGCGGCGCCAGCTCGTGGCGGGAATCGCCAAGCGCTATGAACCGGACGTGCTGATCGGACGTCGCATCATCGTCGTCGCCAACCTCGAGCCGGCGCGGATCCGTGGCGTCGAGTCGCAGGGGATGTTGCTGGCGGCGGTGGATGCCGACGGCCAGCCGGTCCTGGCCACCTTCGACACCTCCGTCCCGGCCGGCTCGCGCGTGCGCTGAGCTGCGGCCGGGTGCCTGGGTCGCCCGGAACCACCGGCCCGAAACGGCGGCCGCACGCGCTGGCGCTCGCCTACAGTGACCGCGACGACAAGTGACGGTCGGAGCCCGATGCCGGATGCCCGATGTGCGCCGGGGCTGATCAGGCCGTCGCAACCCACGAGACACGGCGGGCGTGCGGCGCCCGTCGGCGATGTTCGCGTTGACGGCCCCGGCGCCGTCCACCCGCACCGTGGCGCCCACACGACCGTCGCCACGCTCCGACTGCGGTTCGAGCCCGGTTCCTGGCGAGCATGCTCCGGCGTGACTCGGCGCAGCCCGACCCCTGACCGGGTCGGGCGATGGGGGAAGCAGGAATCGGGCTCTTTCCTGCCCGCCGCCGCCACCACCACCGCTGTCCCCCGATCGCCGGCCCCCCCGGCCGACCGCCATCCGGCCGGGGCGTTTTGGCGTTGCCGCTGGCCCTCCCACCGCTTAGCCTTGATGTCTCTGTTGGGCGACTCACGCTCCTTGCCTCCGTCCCCTGCACGGACCGACAC
>JASFRE010000481.1:0-3769 GCA_050115055.1 Candidatus Eiseniibacteriota bacterium
CCTCCTCGACCTCGGCATCGCTCGCCTCGAGACGCCCGTAACGGATGTTGTCGCGAATCGTGCCGCTGAACAGGTGCGGCGCCTGCAAGACGATGCCGAGCTGCGACTGCAGCCACGCCAGGCTGCGCTCGCGATAGTCGATGCCGTTCAGCCGGATCGTGCCACGCGTCGGCTCGTAGAACCGGCACAGCAAACTGACGATCGTCGTCTTGCCGCTGCCGGTCGCACCGACCAGGGCGACCGTGTCTCCGGCCTCGACCCGCAGGTCGAGGTCGGAGAGCACCGCGACCGACTCCTCGCCGTAGGCGAAGGAGACGCCGTCGAACTCCACGGTGGCGATGCGCATCGCGTGTCCATCCGGGGCCAGGTCGCCGTCGGCGGCGCCGTGGCCCGCGGCGAAGCGTCGCAGGCGCTCGCGCACCGCCGCGCTGTCCCGGATCGCGGGCTCGGTGTCAAGGAGCCCCTGCAGGCGCTCGGCCGAGGCCTGTGCCGCCTGCAGCTCGGTGAAGCGCGCCGCCATCTCCTGGACCGGGATGTAGAAGAGCGCGGCGTACTGCATGAACGCGATGAGCGTGCCGAGGCTCATGCCCTCGCCGACCCCCGCCCCGGCCAGCGCGGCGCCGGCGGCCGTGGCCACCTCGTGCACCGCGCCGCCCACCGCCCCGCCGCCGCCGGCGAGCACCGCGAGCCCGCCGCGCCACAGCGCCAGCCCCACGCCGATCGCTCCGAGCGTCAGCACGATCGGCAGGTAGACGGCCGCCAGCAGCGCATTCCGGACCGACTGCCCGTACATGAGACCCGACAGCTGCTGGAACTCCTCGAGGCTCTCGTCCTCGCGCACCAGCGTCTTGGTGGTCCGCGTGCCCATGATGCCCTCGTTGTAGCTCGCGGTCAGGCGCGAATTGGTCTTCCGCACCAGGCGCTGTGTCCGCAGCAGGCGCCGCTGGAAGATGACGCTCGTCACCGCCAGTGGCGGGATGATCGCCATCACCATCAGCGCCAGCTTCCAGTCGAGCACCAGCATGACGACGCCGATGCCGGCCAGCAGGAACGAGCCCCAGGTGCAGTCGAGGAGCATCCAGGGCAGGAGCGATGACAGCCGCGCGCAGTCCGAGGTGAGCCGCGCCATCAGCCAGCCGACCGGACGCCGGTCGAAGAACGAGAACGACAGCTCCTGCAAGCGCCCGAACGCCGCCCGGCGCAGGTCGTGCGCGAAGCCCGTCGCCGCCTTGCCGGCGGCCACGATGAAGTACCAGATGACGACCGACAGGGTGGCCACCAGCGCCAGGTAGATGACGACGTTCATGAGGAGGGACTGGCGGTCGGCCTCCAGCGTGGCACTGTCGATGATGCGACCGGTGACCAGGGGCATCAGGACGTCGGTCGCCGCCGCCACGATGCCGGACAGCGTCAGGCCGAGCAGCGGCCGCCGGTACGGCCAGGCGTGCGCCAGCACGCGCCGCCACAGCGCCACGTCCAGACCGCCGGGATCTGGCTCGTCCTCGAGCAGTTCGTGATCCGTCATCGTTCCATCACCTCGCAGCGGCCTGCGGCCCGTCGTCCAGGTCCGCCTCGATGGCACCCTGGATCCGCCACAGCCGCCGGTAGAGCCCCTCTTCCTCGACCAGCGTCGCGTGCGTTCCCTGCTGCACGACGTGCCCGCGATCGAGCACCAGCACGCGGTCGGCGTGCATCAGCGTCGACAGCCGGTGCGCGATGACCAGCGTCGTGTGCCGGCCCCGCCGCTGGCGGAGCGCGTCGATGATCAGGTTCTCGGTCACCGTGTCGACCGCGCTCAGCGCATCGTCGAGGATCATGATGACCGGTTCGTGCAACAGCGCACGCGCCAGCGCCACGCGCTGCCGCTGGCCGCCCGACAGCGTGACCCCCCGCTCGCCGACCAGCGTGTCGTAGCCCTGGTCGAATCCCTCGATCGACTCGTGCACGCAGGCGATGGTCGCCGCCTCCTGGATCTCCTCGTCGCGAGCGCTCGAGCGCCCGAGCCGGATGTTCTCGCGCACGGTCTTCGAGTACAGGAAGGGCTCCTGCATGACGACGGCGATCTCGGAGCGCATGTCCTGGCGTCCGATCGTCGCGATGTCGCGGCCATCCAGGCGGATGCTGCCCTCCACGGGGTCGTAGAAACGCAGCAGCAGGCTGATCAGCGTCGACTTGCCGGCGCCGGACGGGCCGAGCAGCGCCAGGGTCTCGCCCGCCGCCACCCGGAAGCAGACGTCATGGAGCACGCGCCGGCCGTCGCCGTATGCGAAGCCCACATGGTCGAAGTCGATCGCCCCCACCGCCGGGCCGTCGCTCGGGACGAGCCGCGGCATGCCGGCCGCCGGGGCTCGGATGGGGCCCGGATCGTCGAGCGGCGCGGCCTCGACCGCTACCGCCTCGCCGGACTCGCACCCCGCGTCCTCCGGATCGCGCTCGCGCGGCGTGTCGAGGATCTCGCCGATCCGCCCGGCGGCGACGAGCGCCTTGCCGAACTCGCTCAGGATCCGGCCCATCATGCGGATCGGCCAGATGAACAGGTTCACCGCCGCCAGGAAGAAGTAGAACGTGCCGACCGGCAACTGCCCGACGAGCAGCCAGTAGCCGCCGACACCGACCACGAGCAGCTTCTGCGACATGCACATGAAGTCGGAGAGCGACCAGTACCAGGCCAGCAGCCGGTAGAAGACGTAATGCATGCCGCGGTGGGTCGCATTCCGAACCGCGAACTTCTCCCGCTCGTACTCCTGGCGCGCAAAGGCGCGCACGACGCGGATCCCGGTCAGGTTCTCCTGCAGCGTGCTGGTCATGGCCGCCTCGGCCTCGTCGACGCGGAGGAAGTGCACCTGCACGCGCTTGAAGTAAAAGAAGGAGAACAGGACGATCGGTGGCACCAGCGCCATCGACACCAGGGTCATGCGGACGTCGAGCGCCAGCATGAGCGGCAGCGGCAGCACCAGCATCAACATCGCCCGTCCGATCTCCACCACCTGGTTCGCGAGAAACATGCGCACCGTGTCGACGTCGGACGTGCAGCGCTGCACCAGGTCGCCGGTCTCGACCCGGTCGTGCTCGGCGACCGGCAGGCGTTGCAGGTGGTCGTAGAGCTCGTCCCGGAGACGGCGCACGATGTGCTCGCTGGCCTTCGCGGCCCAGCGCCCGCGCAGGTAGGTGAACAGTCCCGCGACCGCGGTCAGGAGCGCGATCATCACCGCCGCGATCCAGAGGTGGGCACGCAGGAAGTCGCGCCCCCCGGCCACCTCGACCGCGCGCCGCGCGAAGCCCGAGGCCTTCTCACCGTCGGCGGTGAGGACCCCGTCGAGGATCACCTGCGGGACCAGCGGTACCAGGTACAGGAAGCTCGCGGCGAGCACCAGCGCCGCGGTCGCCGCCGCGTAGCGCCGCCGCTGTCCCCGGGTCATCCGCCAGATCGTCCGAGCTCGAGAATCCATCGTCCTGCCCCGTGTCCATGAGCCTTCATCGTCCAGGTGGTCGTTCCCGGGCGGCCGCGCCTCGCGACGCCGGGATCGCGGCACGCCGGGCCCGCGAGGCGTCGTGGGGCGCCCGCGAGATCAGCGACGAGCGGTGGCACCGGAACGGCGCCAGACCGCGCCCCGCGCAGCGTGCGGTCGACTCGAGTCGGGTGACTGAACGAGCGGGAAGGACGAAAACCGAGAAACGGCAACGAGAAAGCCCGCTCGTGGGTGCCGAGCGGGCCGACGTCGCAGCTGAGACTCTGTGGCTAGCTGCTCCTAGGCGTCCGCTCGCCCCG
>JASFRE010000482.1:0-3764 GCA_050115055.1 Candidatus Eiseniibacteriota bacterium
GAGCCGCGGCGTCGGCGGCGTCTCGTACCTCTCCCAGAGCGGCCGCACGGTGCACGTCGGCCTCGGAGCGTCCGAGCGGGCGGAGTCGGTCGTGGTGCGCTGGCCCGGCAGGGAGCCGCAACGGGTCGGCGCCCTCGCCGCCGGTGCGATCTGGGAGATCGAGGAGGGGAGTGCCACGCCGCACCGTGTGGAGCCGCGGCCGCCCTCCGGCGGCGAAGAGACCGGCGGCGCCGGAGACGGGACGCCGCGGCTCACCGGCTCCGCCGACGCCGCCCCCACCGACCGCGAGCGGCTCGCCGAGTTCTGGCGGCGCCAGCGCGCCGCGATGCACGCGGTGAAGGTGGACGGCGACCTGGAGGCGGCGATCCCGCTCTTCGAATCGGCGCTCGAGCTGAACCCGACCCACGCCGACTCGCTGTACTACCTCGGCAACTGTCTCGCCGACACCGGCGACGTCGAGGGCGCGCTGGCACGCTTCGCCGAGATCGCCCGCCTCGACCCGCAGAGCCACCGCGCCCACAAGCGCTGGGGCACGCTGCGGGCGATGTCGGCCACCGCGCCGGAGCAACTGGCGGAGGCGGTGGCGGCGCTCGAGCGCGCCTCGGCGATCAACCGCGAGGAGACCGGCGTGCCGCTGGTGCTCGGCGAGGTGGAGCTGATGCGCGGCGATCTCGCCGCCGCGCGCCGCCGGCTGGAGTGGGTGGTGGGCTCGAACCCGCAGTCGGGCGAGGCCTACTTCGTGCTCGGCTACCTCGACTGGCGCGAGGGGCGCGACGAAGAGGCGCTCGAGCTCCTCGAGACCGCGGTTGCGGCGCGCGGGGAGCACTGGAAGCCGGCGGACGCCGTCGCGGAAGGGGAGGTGGAGCGGCGCATGCACGTGGAGTCCACGCCGTTCGAACAGTACTGGCAGGCCTGGGACGGCACGCCGAGCCCAGCGGCCGCCTTCGCCGCGCTCGATGCCCACCTGCGCCCGGGTTCCTGACGCCGCTCGCCGCGTGGCCCCTCAGCTGTCGAGCTTCTCCACGAGCCGATCGATCATCTCGCCGCCGCGTCCGCGGAACGGGACGTAGCCGTGCTCGCTCTCGAACCATCGCGCCACCGGGTCCTGGCCGCCCTCGCGGTGCAGGCGCACGAGCGCGGCGCTCGCCGAGGTGAGCTTCACCACGCGCTCCAGCACGCTGGTGGCGGCGGGATCGGTGACCGGATAGACCGCGCGCAGGAACGAGACGATCGCGTAGACGAGCACCGGATCCAGGTCCTCGGCGATGACCACCGCGTCGGCGTTCGCGAGGCCGCCCTTCTCGAGCCCGGCGAGCAGCCGCCGCGCCGCGTCTCGTTGCTCGCGCATCGTGTCCATCTCGTCCTCCGCGGGTCCGGCGCAGGCTAGCGAGGGTGCAGCCAGGAAGGCAGGAAGCCGTAGGGATCGGATTCGAGCCGCTTCGCGGTGTCCACGCCGTGGGCGGCGAGCAGGCGTTGCAGCTCGCCGGACTTGTAGGCCTCGAACACCTCCGTGCAGCCGCCGACGCGCTCGCCGCCGATGAACACCTGAGGCACCGTGCGCGAGCCGGTCCGGTGCTGCAGCACGTCGCGGATCCGGTCGCCGAGGGCGCCTTCGCGGGTCGCCGCGGAGTCCAGGTCGACGGGACGGTAGGGGACGTCGAGCGCCTCGAACAGCTTGCGCACCGACCAGCAGAACTCGCACCACTCGAGCGCGAACACCACCACCGGCCGCGACGCGTCGGCGAGCGCTTCTGCGACCCAGGCCTCGGCGTCGGCGGAGAGCGTCGTGTCCGCCACGGCCGCGACCGGCTGCGGATCGGCCGCCACGTCGAAGCGGTAGTTCGGCGTGGAGCGCGAGATCTCCTCCTCTTCCTCGGTCATCTCCGCCGTGATGTCGTCGAAGAGCGGCGTGCTGAGGTAGCGCTCACCGGTGTCGGGCAGCATGCACAGCACGGCGGTGCCCGCCGGCGAGTTCCTGCAGATGCGCAGCGCGCCCGCCAGCGTCGCCCCGCCGGAGATGCCCGTGAAGATCCCCTCCTGCCGCGCCAGCTCGCGCGAGAGCCGCAGCGCGTCGCCGCTGTTCACCGGCACGATGGCGTCGATGAGCTTCTCCCGCTTGGCGTCCTCGGCCAGCTTGGGGATGAAGTCCGGCGACCAGCCCTGCACCAGGTGCGTGCGGAAGGCGGGGTGGCTGTCGGAGGGCGAGCCGTCGGGATCGCGCGGCTGCTCCACGTCGCTCGCGAGGATGCCGGAGTTGTCGGGCTCGCAGACCACGATGCGCGTGTCGGGGCGGCGCTCCCGCAGCACCCGGGCCACGCCCTTCAGCGTGCCGCCGGTGCCGAAGCCGGTGACCCAGTAGTCGAGCCGCCGTCCCGCGAAGTCGTCGACGATCTCCACCGCGGTGGTCTTCGAGTGGATCTCGGCGTTGGCCTCGTTCTCGAACTGGCGGCAGAGGAACCAGCCGTGGTGCTCGGCGAGCTCGACGGCCTTGGCGAGCATGCCGGTGCCCCGCAGCGGCGCAGGCGTGAGCACCACGCGGGCGCCGAGGTAGCGCATGATCTTGCGCCGCTCGACGCTGAAGTTCTCCGGCATCACCACCACCAGGGGATAGCCCTTGGCGGCGCAGACCATCGCCAGGCCGATGCCGGTGTTGCCGCTGGTGGCCTCGACGACGGTCTGCCCGGGCGCGAGCAGACCGCGCCGTTCCGCGTCCTCGATCACGCCGAGGGCCAGGCGGTCCTTCACCGACCCCAGCGGGTTCGCCGCTTCGACCTTGACCCACAGCTCGGCGCCCTCGGGCGCGAGCCGCCGGACGCGCACCGCCGGGGTGCCGCCGACGGTCTTGGTGATGTCTTCGTAGAGAGCCATCGGCGGATTCTATCCAATGTGTCCACGAGAGTGTTGCGTCCAGCGTGTCCGTTCGCGGACGTGGCCCTGACCGAATGCGGACATCGCGCTCGGGCGGTGGTCAGAAACTCCGTGTTTTCTTGCGGTTCGATGTGGCATCGGACTTGACTACGTCCGGTGCATGGACTGGCCCGAGACACCCGTAACCCATCGCAGCGCGTTTCGACCGCCCCACTGTGCCTGGCCCGAGTGTTCCGAGCACCGGAGAACGACGCCCGGCTACCGCTTCCGGCGCCACGGCTACTACAGCACTCAGCGTCTGCGCGACGTCCCGCGCTACCGCTGCAAGACCTGCTGGAGGACCTTCGGCCGACAGGCCTTCTCCGTCGACTACTACGCCAAACGCCCCGGGCTCTACCGCCACGTCGCAGCCGGGCTCGTCGCCGGCTCGGCCCTGCGCCAGATCGCACGCAGCTTCGATTGTGCCCCCAACACCGCGGCCAGGGTCGCCGCACGGATCGGACGCCACGCGATGCTCTTCCACGCCCACACGCTCGAGCACCTCCGCGGCGAGCTGACCGAGCCGGTCAACCTCGACCACTTCGAGGCCTTCGAGTTCACCCAGGACTATCCCGTCGGTGTCGCCACCCCGGTCGGCACCCGGTCCTGGTTCGTCTACGGACTCGACCCGGCCTCGCATCGACGCAGCGGACGCCGCTCCGTGTTCCAGAAGAAGCGATCGCGGCCGAAACGAGCGCTGCGGGGCGGCTACCTCGCCTCGACCCGCCGCGTCCTCGATCTGCTGTGTTCCCTGGGAGATCCGCGACAGGAGCTACGGGTCGTCTGCGACGCCCATACCGATTACCGACGCGCCGTCCGGTCCCATCCCGAGCGTCGGCGCATCCGGCTCGAGCGCT
>JASFRE010000483.1:0-3713 GCA_050115055.1 Candidatus Eiseniibacteriota bacterium
GGTCCAGTCGCAGGCGCGCGGACAGTACGCGAGCACGCCGGATCGACGCGCGAGCACGCCGGATCGACGCGCGAGCACGCCGGAGAAACGCGCGGGTGCGCGCGCACGCGACGGACGATGCACGGAAGCGGGCCCAGGAGGAACCGCGCGCCACCCGCCGGGCAACGGTAGCCACCGCCGCTGCCAGCAAGCAGGGCGTCCCTCGAGGGCACGTCGACGTTCCGGGGTCGTAGAGCGCAGGCCGCTGTGGGAAGACAGGGAAGGGCGGCCGGCAGTCGGGTCAACCCGACACGAGCATCAAACTACACAAATGTACCGTCTCCGTCAAGAGGGAATCGCTCTCCCCTTCAACAAAAAACGCGACCGACTTCCGGGGTCTCTCTGCCCACTCTGCTCACTCTGCCCACCTCGTCAGCCACGGCCGCCCCGCGACCCGGTGCGCGACGCCATGGGCGGACGGATCGGCGCGCCGCGGATCGCCAACGTGCGCACGCCACCGTGCCGTGCCGCACTCCCGGGCGCTGCCGGATTTCGACTGACACCCCCCACGGCTGGTAGACTTCCTGTTGAACACATGCTCCGCCTCGACCCCGGTCTGTACTCCGGGCGCGCCCCACCCGGATAGCACCTGGAGGTGGATCGTGACCCGACCCATGCCGCACTGGGCTCATTGGTCTCCGGCGATCCTGGTGCGTTGCCTTCTCGTCTTGCTTCCCCTGCTGATCGCGGCCCCCGCCCCTGCTCCCGCCGCCACCATCCACGTGCCCGGCGACCAGCCGACCATCCAGGCAGGCATCGACATCGCGGCCACCGGCGACACCGTGCTGGTCGCCGCAGGCACCTACACCGGCCCCGGCAACCACGACCTCGACTTCGGCGGCACCGACCTGGTGCTCCGCTCCGAGTCCGGCGCCGCCGCCACCACCATCGACCTCACCGACCCCACACAGACCGCGCGCGGACTCGTGTTCCAGACCGGTGAGACCGCCGCCTCGGTCGTCGAGGGCGTCACGCTGGCACACGCCGACGTGCCCGGTTACTACGGCGGCGGCATCCGCTGCGTGGGGGCATCACCCACCATCCGCGACTGCCGCTTCGTCGATCTTCGCGCCAACCGGGGCGGCGGCATCCACGCCACCGAGGGGGCGGACCTGCACGTGTCGGGCTGCCTTTTCTCCGGCTGCGCGGGGCTGAACGAGGGGGGCGGCATCTACGCCGTCGACGCGACGGTCGACGTCGACGACTGCGTGTTCAGCGAGAACTCGGGCGGGCGCGGTGCCGGCATCTACACGCGAGGCTCGGCGCTGACCGTCGTCTCGTGCGAGTTCACCGACAACGATGCCGGCGCCCACGGCGGCGGCATCCAGGCCCTCGACGCGCAGTCGCTCGACGTCTCCGACTGCGACTTCACGGGCAACTTCTGTGCCTGGCGGGGTGCGGGCATCCACTGCGAGGGGGTGTTCGCGGCGACGATCACCGACTGTCATTTCATGGCCAATGCCATCGACGCCGGAGACTGGGACTCGGGAGGCGCTGGGGTGTGCTGCATCGGCGGCGTCACGTCGACCTTCCTGCGCTGCACGTTCACGGACAACCGGGTCGACGGGATCCACGCCAAGGGCGGGGCCGTCGCGTGCCGGGAGAGCTCGCCGCCGACACTGACCGAGTGCTCGTTCACGAACAACGGCACCCAGGGCTCCACGAATCAGGGCGGTGCCCTGTTCTGCCTGTTCGGCTCGACACCGACCCTGATCGATTGCGACTTCACCGCCAACTGGGTCCTCGATGTGATCGGCTATGTCACCTCGGCCGGCGGCGCGGTCTACACCACCAACAACGGTCTCTCGGCCACCGGATGCTCCTTCGTGGACAACACGGCGCAGGATTCGGGTGGTGCTGTCCTCATCCAGTCTGGCACGCTGTCTGCCTGCACCTTCTCCGGGAACTCGGCGGACCAGGGGGGTGCGGTGGCCTGCCTCTCCTCGGTCACGCTCGTCGACTGCCGCCTCAGGGACAACGCCGCCCTCTACGGTGGCGGCGTCCATTGCCAGTGGGGCGGCATCACGTCGCTGGAGCGATGCGTGCTGTCCGGAAACCAGGCGTCTCTCAACGGGGGGGGCATCTACGGCACCGGGACGCTCACCGTCTCGGTCACCGAGTGCACGCTGGTCGGCAACGCGGCCTATCTGGGGGGCGGTGGAGTCGCCTTGATCGACACCGCGGCGGTGGCCCTGTCGAACTCGATCATCGCCTCCGGCGCATCCGGCGAAGCGGTTTTCTGCGAAGACGATGGCTGCCTCACCGTCATCTCCTGCTCGGACGTCTTCGGCAACGCCGGCGGTGACTGGACGGGCTGCATCGCCGACCAGCTCGGGATCAACGGCAACTTCGCGGCGCCGCCGCTGTTCTGCAACCCGCTCGATGAGGACTACACGCTGGCGGAGAGCTCGCCGTGTGCTCCCGACAACGCGCCCGCCGGTTGTGGGCTGATCGGAGCGCTGCCGGTCGCATGCGTCGAGCCGATCGGCATCGGCGACGAGGGTGCGCCGGTGCCGCCGGGTGTGGCAGCTGGTCCCAGGATCCGGGTCATGCCGAACCCCATCCACGGTTCGGGCATGGTGGAGTGGTCTGCTGGCGCCGGATCCGGCCCGGCCGTCCTCCGGCTCTTCGACGCGTCGGGCCGAGTCGTGCTACGCCAGGAGCTCGGTGCTGCGGAGGCCGGTCGGCGGCGCGTGGAGTGGGGAGAGCTCGTCCGCCAAGACGACCTGCAGTCTGGCGTCTACTTCCTCGACATCGCGGCCGCGGCACGGCGACGCGGATCGAGCATGCCAACGCCGGTGCGCGTCGTCGTGATCCGGTAGCGCACCTGGCCGGATGCCAGTGTGCAGTTTGCACGCTGCATGGCGTGGGGCTAGATTGCAGGGCGGGCCGCCGAATCGGTCGATTGCGAACGAGCCGGGATCGAACGGGGGGATCATGCGCGCCATCACCATCATGATCGCGGCGCTCGCACTCGCCACGGCGGGTTGCGGTGACGACTCGCCGACCGGGTCGACCGGCACGGGCACGGGCACGGGCACGGGCACCGGCACCGGCACGGGCACGGGCACCGGAACGGGCACAGGGACCGGAACCGGAACAGGAACCGGAACCGGCATCCCGGTCAACGAGCCGCCCGAGGTCACGATCCTGTCGCCGTCGACCGGCGCCACCTACGACGAGGGCGAGATGATCACCTTCTCCGGCTCGGGCACCGATCCCGAGGACGGAGCGCTCCCCGACACCGCGCTCGTCTGGACGTCACAGCTCGATGGCCTCCTCGGGCGCGGCGCCACGCTCGTCGTCTCCACCCTGCAGCCCGGCAGCCACGACATCCTGCTGGTCGGCACGGATTCCGAGAACCTCGCCGACAGCGCGCGCGTGTCGATCACGATCGAGACTGCCGGTGCCGACCTCACGTGGGTCGATCTGGCGGGCGGCGACTTCACCATGGGCTCGCCGATCGACGAGCCGGCACGTAGCGACGACGAGGGGCCGCTGCATACCGTTACCCTGTCGCCGTTCCAGGTGACCGCCACGGAGATCAGCACGAGCCAGTACGCGGCCTGGCTCGTCGAGGCCCTGGCCGGCGGCACGATCACGGTCTCCGAGAGCGAGGGCACGGTCGAGGGGGCGTCCGCCGGCACCCACCCCGGCCAGCCCTATCTGCAGCT
>JASFRE010000484.1:0-3706 GCA_050115055.1 Candidatus Eiseniibacteriota bacterium
CAAGGCCGCCAGCCGCTCCGCGTCGACGCGGTCCATGCGCCCCAGATGCCGCGTCTCCATGAGCGCCAGGTTGCGGGTCAGGTGCGCCGCGTAGCGGAGCGACGCCTGGTGACCCTCCAGGCGCACGCGCGGTGCCAGCTGCCACATGCGCAGCAGCCCCTCCTGCAGCACCGCCTCGACGTCGACCGCCTGCGCGAAGGAACGCAGGCGGTCGCGCAATGGCAGCTCGACGAGACGGAGCCAGGCGGCGAATGCCGCCTGGTCACCGCGTCGGACCGCGTCGAAGGCGCGATCGATCGGGTCGACCGGAGCGTCGGTCGGCGGGGGGACGTCGGTCCCGGCCGGTGTGGCTGGATCGTGGTCGCTCACGGCCTTCCTCGCCTCGTGCCCCGGTCCCGATCAGGTCTCGAGCGGCTCGGAGAGGGTGACGATCAGGGCGAGAGGCGGCTGCGAGCGCCCACGTCTCCGGCCCCGTCGGGCACCTCGCGTGTCGCCCGGCCAGACGATCGTCACGGTGCCGTCCTCCCACTCCCCTCGTCGACCAGGCTCGTGGGCAAGGACGATGACGAGACGGACCGTCATGCCCTCCTTGATCGGACCGGGACGGGTGCTCGACCCGGCGTCGATCCGTGCCTCGAGCTTGCGGCCGTCGGGCAGCACGGCCTCGAGCGCGTCACGCGTCGCCGGCAGCTCGAAGTCGCCGCCAGGCGCCTCGAACTCGATGACCAGCCGGTCGTGATCACGGCGCACGCAGCGGGCAATGAACGCCTGGGTGCCGCCGGGCGCCGCCGCCGGACGCATCTGAGTCGCGGCTCGGAATAGCCGTTCGAACAGGCGCTTGGTGGCGGACGCCGCCCGCGACTCCTCGTACGCATCGATGCCCAAGCAGCTCTCGTGCGGGGGCGGGGGCGCCGTGGCGGCTCTGGCGGTGGGCATCGAGACCAGGCATTGCACGTCTCCACCCCACGCCATGGTGTGCGGCATGCCGCCCATCAGCCCCACCCCCTCGGCGCTCACCTCGGCCGGCAGCTCGACCGGCAGCCGCTCGCGACGCCGCGGCTCGCGCGGATCGACGCTGGGCGCGTCGGCAATCGCCACCAGGCTGGTGCGGCGCGTGGCGATCCGGTGGCGCAGGCCGAGCGCCTCGATGCGCCCGAGCAGGCCCTCGCTCGCTCCGTCGTCGAGGCGCGCCGCCAGCCGCATCTCGGTGTCGGCCACCGCCTCGCGGCCGAACAGCGCGCCGAGCGGCAACGCCGACGGGTGCCAGGCGGTGGGGTGGTCGGTCGGCGTCTCGGGCGTCGCCGCCGGAACCGGGATCGAGGCCTTCCAGGGCGCCGCCTGTCCGGCCAGGCGCCCCGTGACCTCGATGGTGCCGCCGGTCGTCGCCAGCTCGACGGTGACCACCAGCGGCTGCCCGGCGAGGATGTCGCGCGGGCGCTCGGGGGCGACGGCGCGCACCACGTCGCCAGCGATCGCGAGCTCGGTGAGCACCGGGGCGCGGGTCGCCGCGCCCAGGCGGCGGGCGGCTGGCACGACGTCGGCATCGTTGCCGACGACGAGCTCGATGCCGCGGCCGGCACGCGCCGCACCGCTGATCAGTGTCCGGTTCGGCGCGGTGCCGACGCCGACCGCGTGCAGGCGGGCACCGGCCGGCAAATCGCGTACCAGTCGCCCGATGACCTCGTGCTCGAAGCCGATGTAGCCGTCGGTGAGGAGCACCACCTGGCGCTGCGAGTCGGCACGCAGCGGCGCCAGCGCGCGATCGATGGCGTTCGCCATCTCCGTGCCACCACCGGCCGATAGCCGGCGGAGCGCGCGTCGCGCGCCGTCGATCGCCGGGTCGGTGGCCGGCCGCGGGCCGTCGTCGGTGCCCCGCCCGCGGTCCAGCCGCACGACGCGCGACGCGAAGGCGAGGACCTCGAAGCGGTCGTCCGGTCCGAGCCCGTCGAGCAGACGGTCGACGATCGCCTTGGCGCGCTCCAGCGGTGCGCCCGACATCGAGCCGCTGGCGTCGACGAGGACGGTCAGGTCGCGCGCATAGGTGGCAGCCGGCACCCTCGGTGGCGTGACGGTCAGGAGGCCATAGTGCCCGTCGTCCCCCTCGAGACCGCCACCGGCCGCCAGGCGCACGCCGATGTCGGCCGACGTGGCGTTCCAGGTCACGACGACGTCGCGATCGAGCGGCGCCGGCGCCGCGAGGCGGACGCGGGTTCGCTCCGCATCGCCGCCGGTGCCGTCGATGGCGTGGCTCGACGAGCGCGGCGCCAGCGCCGCCGCGCTGCCGTCGGCGATGTCGAGCTCGAGCTCGAGACGGGCCGGCGTGCGCGTGGCGCGCTCGACGTCGAGGCGCGGAGCGTCCGCGACGCGTCCCGGCCCACCCTCGTAGCGCACGCCGACGACGGTCGGGAAGCGGTACTCCCAGCGCGCACCGCGCGCCGTGGCATCGTCCGCGGCGTCCTCCGCGTTACCGCCGGCCACGCCCTCGTCCGTCGCGTCGCCGGCGCCGTCGCCCATCCGGGCCGCCGCGCCACCATCCGCCTGCCGGAAGGCGAGCGGGTGCAGCACCTCGATCTCGAGCGTGGCCGTGGCCCCGGCGGGCAGCGCCCCGAGGCGCTGGGTGAAGGTGTCGGCGCGCTCCTGCTCGAGGAGTCCGGCCGTGCGACCCTCCTCGAGCGCCCGCGCGTACTCGGCCTGCGCCTGCTCGCGCGCCTCGACGTGCCCGGTGATGCGCCGCCCGCCGATCTCGATCACGTAGCCGATGACGGCGCCGTCGGCCGGCAGGGGCAGGGTATAGATGACTTCGAGCGGCTCTTCGTGCGGGTTCACGTAGCGCTGCTCGAGCGTCGAGCGGGCGACGCCGCCCTCGGCGAGGGCCGAGAGGCGGGCGCCGAGCAGCGGAAAGGGGCGCCCCTCGAGGTCGGTCAGACCCGCCGGGGCGGTGCCGGGGAACGGGAAGGCGGTGGTGCTGGCTGTCGTCACGATCGGTCCTCCTGGTCGCGCTCCCGGATGCCGACCGCGTCAGGCGATCTCGACGGTGGCCGTCTCTCCGGGAGCATGCCACGACCCGTGCCTCGGGCGACACGGCCGAGTTGGGGCAGCTCGATGCCCTGCACCCGGTCAATGCGCCAGGAGGTCGATCGGTGACAGTGAATGATCGCCGGGGTGGGGGTCTCGATCGGGAGGACCGGACGTCGCCAGGCGCCAGGCCCGACTGGACCGGGCTAGTCGACGTAGCCCAGCGCCCGGAGCTTGTCCAGAAGCTCCGGGTCGGCGTGCTCGATCTCCTGCTCGATCTCCTGCTCGATGCCCGGGCGGAGCGCCATGATCGGGTCGGCGTCCGACCAGGCGTCGAGGGCGAACTCGAGCGCGACGACCGGCGGGGCGCCCGCCGTGAACAGATCGTGCGCCTCGGCGGGGTCGTGGACGAGGTCGTAGAGCTCGCGATCGACGATGGCGCCGTCCTCACCGTAGGTGTGGATCAACTTCCAGCCAGGTGTGCGCACCGCCTTCAGCATGGTGTAGCGCTCGATGAACGCCACCTGCGGACGGGGTGACGGGGCGCCCTCGAGGAGCGGGCGGAGGCTCGTGCCGTCGATCGCGACCGGCGAGGCGAGGCCTGCGAGGTCGAGCAGCGTCGGGTAGAGGTCGATCAGCTCGACCGGCGCGTCGACGACGATGCCGGCGCGACCGCCGGGATGGCGCATCA
>JASFRE010000485.1:0-3694 GCA_050115055.1 Candidatus Eiseniibacteriota bacterium
GCGTCGAGGCAGCCTTCCGGCCGCCGGCCAGCCTGAGGTCGAGCGCCCCGCCCCGGAAGTTGCTGCCGGCGCCGACCTCGACCGCCGCGTCGTCCATGCGCGCCAGGTCGGAGACGTGGACCGCCCAGTCGAAGGCGGCGCCGCTCCAGCGCACCTCCGGGCGGTGGAAGAACTGATCGACCTCGACATCGCTCTCCGCACCGAGGCGCGCCATTCGCGCCCGCTCGCGTGCCACCCGCCGCCCGACCGGCAGGCGCTCGGCGGGATCGACGACGACGGTGAGCTCGCCCAGGTCGACGATCAGCTTGACGTCGAGCAGCCGCTCGACGAGCGGCGCGGCGAGGTAGAGCTCCGAGCCCGTCCACTCGGTCTCGACGAGGGTGGAATCGACATCCCGACCATTCACGGCGGCGCGACCCGCTACCGGATCGACGACGATGCGGCGGTTCTCCGGCATGAGCCGCGCCTCGAGTCGACCGGCGGCATCGATGGCCACGCGCATCTCGGCGAGCTCGAAGAGCGACCAGGCGGGGATGAGGAGCACCCCCTGCTCGAGGCGGGCGAGCACGGTCTGGCGGGCCACGCGGCCGATGCGGAGCTCGACGACCAGCTCCTGGGTCTCGGGGATGCCGGCAAAGAAGTCGTCGCCGCTGGCGCTGGCGCCCGCGCTCTGGGCTGGCACGCTGGCGCCCGCGCTCTGGGCTGGCACGCTGGCGCCCGCGCTCTGGGCTGGCACGCTGGCGCCCGCGCTCTGTGCCGAGGCGCGGCCGCTCGCCAGCGCAGCGAGTGCCGCGGCGAGCAGGACACCGCGCGCGACGGCGAGGACCCGGTGCCTGGTCGTGGGCCCATCCGGTCTCTTGGTCACCAGAACCATGGTGTCGTCACCGCGGCGGGGCGACCGCGCTCAGCGCTTCCTCCGGAGCACCGGGACCGCGCGCCGGTCGAACGATCACCGGCCGCGTCCCGACCCGGCCCCCTCAGGGCAGGTGCACCGAGATCACGTGCTCGATGGGCGTCACCGGCAGCAGATGATCGGCCGAGATGTCGGTGCGCTCGGTGTCGATCGTCAGGTGCATTCGGTACTCGCCCGGCGGCACGTCGCCCTCGAGCGGACAGGCGAAGCGCCGGAAGACCGCGTCGTAGACCGCGATCACGTGCTCCCAGTGCCCCAGCCGGTGATCGTCCTGGTCGATCAGCTCGAGGTCGACATGACCCAGAAACGCGGCGTTGCCGCCGCGCTGCAGCCGCAGGTCGCAGACCACCTCGCCCTGGCCGGCGCGGGCCTCGAAGGCATCGAGCTTGAGGCCGGTGACGACACGTCCCTTGCGATAGGTGAGCGACGTGATCGTCCGCATCTGCATGGTCAGACCGACCTGCACCTTGTCGTGCCCGGCGACCGCCACCGGCGGCTGGGAGGCGCGGGACTCGACGATGATGCGGCTCCAGTACTCGCCGTCCGGGAGGTCGCGCGGCGGCTGCGCCAGCAGGCGGACGGCCTGACGGGTGCCTGGCGGCACGATCGCCCGTGCCGGCAGCGCCCGCACCCAGCTCGCCGCCGAGCCGGCGCCGGGCGGCGGCTCGTCCATGAGCTGCACGTAGACGCCGCCCAGCGAGTCGGACACCGGATACCCGAACTCGAGGCGGATGGCGAACTCCTCCGGCACGTCGCCGGCGTTCTGCAGGTACATGACCCCGGAGCGCGTGCGGTGGTCGATGAACACGGCGTGCGGCGCCACCACCATGGCCAGGGCGTCATCCGGACCGCCGGGCGGCAGCGCGCCGGCCAGCAGGGCGCCGGCAGCGAGCAGTCCTGCCCCGCAGCGGCAGCCCGCGCCGGCGATGCGACCTCTCCACCAGAGTGTCTTCGACGCGTCCTTCCCGTGCATCGGCCTCATCCTCTCTCCGCGCGTCCGCATGGCATCGCCTCGCGACCGGCCGGCCGCGCCTCAGCCCGGCCGCGCCTCAGTTGCCGACGTAGGCGACGGTGAGGGTGACCGTCGCCGTGTACTCGCCCGAGGGTTGTGCGAAGTCCGGCATCACCGTCCCGCCGAGCTGCACCTGCCCCCGTCCGTTGACGCCGAGCTGGTCCACGAAGGGCGAGCTGGGATCGAACAGCGTCTCGCGGTGGACCTGGTGGCGGAACCAGGCGGCGTCCTGCGCGCCGAAGTGCAACGGCAGACGGGCACCACCGGGACCGACCAGCTCCGAGGGCAGGGTCAGGAAGACCACCACCTCGGCGTTGCGCCCTCCACGCACCAGCCAGACGCCGGCTCGTGCGGCATCCGACCAGTCGACCGTGCTCGGCACGCCGGCCACGATGGGGCCGAAGTCGAGTGGCTGCGACGGGCGCACCTCGAGCTGGTCGAAGGGCTTCTGGGCCTGGGCGCGTCCGGCCGCGAGTCCCGTCGCGACCAGGCAGGCGACGGCGATCCAGCCGCGCGTCGTTCCCCGGTGCCTGTGATGCCGTGCCGTCACGTGACCACCGATCCTCGCGCGTCGGCGGGCCCGGCGCGACGCCCCGGCCACCGGGCCCTCGTGCCACCGCGTTGCCGCGATGCATGGCCCGGTGACCGGCGCACGTCGACGTCGTGCCCCCGTGTCAGGGCGACGGGCACACTGCGGCCGGCAGGCGACAACCGGGGCCCCGGGTCGACGGGCGACCGGGTGCCCCGGATCGACACACGAGCGTCTGGCCGCGCGGATCGGAGTCTCGGGTGTGGTATCGCGTGGTGTCTGCTGTCGATCCGCACGCCGTCTCGATGCGAGACGGTGCGGGTCTCCCGGTGGCGGCGCGTGGCCGCCACCGGACGCCGCGTACGCTCCCGGCTAGTTGCCGGTGTACGTCGCCTGCAACGTGATCGTGCCTGCGTAGTTGCCCGCAGGCTGGCCCGACCCGGGCTGGACGGTGCCGCCGATCCACACATACAGTTCGGCAGGTGTGTTCCCGATGTTGGCCGTTGCGCCCGAAGCCGGGTCGAAGGTCGTCGCCGTGCCCGGCGCGTTCGTCGTGTTGAAGCCGGCGTCGGTGGCCCCGTACACGATCGGCAGGGTGTTGGAGCCGACATCGACCAGGCTCGACGGCAGCGACGGGAACGACAGCGTCACCTCGGCGTCGTCGGATCCCTGGACCAGCCAGCGACCGGCCGTGGCCGCCGTGATGTCCACGGACTTGTCGGTGCCCGGGATCACGTTGCCGAAGTCCAGATCCTGCTCCGCCGTCACGTTGACCGCCGCGAACACCTCGGCCAGGGCATTGATGTTGGCGCTGGCCGTCCCCTGAGCGAGCGCAGAGGGCGCCCAGAGCGCCCATGCGACCACCAGAACTGCACCCGTGAGCTTTCGCATTCTGTCTCCACCTCTGTGCATGGTTGGAACACCTTGAAGATCCCGCACCCCGGGGTCTCCTCCGGCAGTGACGGTCCGCATCGGGGACGGTCCGACGTCATCGAGACATCCCGCCGCGGCACGTGATTTCCCGCGTCGCCCGGCAACACCGCCCATGCGCGACGGCGCTGCCGGCGACCCGGTGCAAGGCCAGTCGGGGCACCTGCTCCACGCATCGCGCCCGTCCCGCGTGCCCGTCCGCAGGCGCTCCGTGCGCGGGGGGACCTGGCGGCTTCCCGGGCGCGAGGGTCTGCGACGGCCCCGGCGGGATCGTGCACCTCCGCGGCCCCGGCGATGCCGGCAGCGCAGA
>JASFRE010000486.1:0-3693 GCA_050115055.1 Candidatus Eiseniibacteriota bacterium
CACGGACCGCGCCTCCGGCGGCGCCGTCGTCCTCGACGCCTGGGCGCACGCCGGCCAGCAGGCCGAGCGCGACACCCTCGAGCGCCAGGTGACGCGCTTCAACGTGTCGCAGGACTCGATCCGCGTCGACCTGACGCTCCTCCCGGAGGGCTCCTACAACGCGCAGGTCCAGGCCGCCGCGCTGGCCGGGGATCTGCCCGATCTGCTCGAGTTCGACGGACCGTTCGTCTACAACTACGTCTGGCAGGGACACCTGGTGGCGCTCGACTCGCTGCTGACGCCGGGTGTCACCGAGCGCATGATCCCGTCGATCCTCGAGCAGGGCACCTACCGGGGCGCGCTCTACTCGCTCGGCATGTACGACTCCGGGCTCGGTCTCTACGGCCGCCGGAGCCTGCTCGAGGCGGTGGGCGCGCGCCTTCCCGAACACCCCGGTGACGCCTGGACCGCCGACGAGCTCGACACGATCCTCGCCGACCTCGCGGCGCGCGACCCCGATGGTCAGGTGCTCGATCTCAAGCTCAACTACCGCGGCGAGTGGTTCACCTACGCCTTCTCGCCGGCGATCCAGTCGGCGGGCGGCGACCTGATCGACCGCACCGACTACCGGTCGGCGACCGGGGTGCTCGACGGCCCGCCGGCCGTGAGCGCCATGCGCCGCCTCCAGCGCTGGATCCACGAGCTTGGCCACGTCGATCCGAACGTCGACGACAACGCGTTTGCCGGTGGCCGGGTGGCGCTGTCCTGGGTCGGGCACTGGGAGTACCGCCACTACCACGACGTCTTCGGCGACGACCTGGTGCTCCTGCCGCTCCCCGACTTCGGCCGCGGCTCGCGCACCGGTCAGGGCTCCTGGAACTGGGGCATCACCACGCGCTCGGCCCACCCGCACGCGGCCGCCGCCTTCCTCGAGTTCCTGCTCGGCGACCGGCAGGTGCTCGAGATGACGCGGGCCAATGCCGCGGTCCCGGCCACGCGTGGCGCCATCGAGCGCTCGAGGCTCTATGCGGCCGGCAGCCCGCTCCGGCTCTTCGTCGAGCAGCTCGACGGCGACACCGCGGTGCCGCGGCCGCGCACACCCGCCTATCCGGTCATCACCTCGATCTTCCAGCAGGCATTCGACGACATCCAGAACGGCGCCGACGTCGCGCAGGTGCTCGGGCGCGCGGCCACCGCCATCGACCAGGACATCCGCGACAACGAGGGCTATCCGAGTGTCCGGTGACGTCGCGCGGCGCCGCGACCGCCGCCGGCGCCACCGACTCCTCGACCCGCACCACGAGGCGAGCTGGGGCTGGCTGATGGCCGCCCCGGCGCTCATCGGCCTCCTCGTCTTCATCGCCCTGCCCTTCATCCTGGCCGTCGTCCTGTCGTTCACCAGCCTGCGCCTCGGATCGCCGCTCGAGACCGAGCTCGTCGGTCTCGAGCAGTACCGCCGGGTGCTCGGCGATGCCTCCTTCCAGCGCGCGCTCTGGAACAACGTCCTGTTCACCGCCGTCGTCGTGCCGGTGCAGACGGCGCTGGCGCTGGGGCTGGCCGTCCTCCTGGATCGCCGGCTGCGCGGCATCGTCGTCTACCGCACGCTCTTCTTCATGCCGGTCGTCTTCCCGATGGCGCTGGTCGCGGTCGTCTGGGAGCTCATCCTGGCGCCCGGCCCCGAGGGTCTCCTGAACAGCGTCGTCTCGACCCTGACCCTCGGCACGGTCAGCGCCCGCGACTGGCTCCACGACCCGCTGCTGGCGCTGCCGTCGATCATGCTGCTCTCCATCTGGCAGGGCGTCGGCTTCCAGATGATCGTGCTCCTGGCCGGGTTGCAGGGGATCCCCCAGGCGCTGTACGAGTCGGCAGCCATCGATCGCGCCGGCGCCTGGAGCCAGTTCTGGCACGTGACGCTGCCGGGGCTGCGCAACCCGCTCATCTTCACGGCGCTCGTGACCACGATCCTCGCCTTCCGGCTGTTCGCGCAGGTCGAGATCCTGACCCGGGGCGGTCCCAGCGGCGCGACCACGACCGTCATGTTCGAGGCGGTGCGCGCCGCCTTCCAGCGCCAGCAGATCGGGCTGGCGTCGGCGATGACCGTCGTCTTCTTCCTGATCGTGCTGCTCGTCACCTGGCTGCAGCGGGCGCTCGTCACCGAGGAGCGGGAGGTCACGTGAACGGGCGGACGCGCCTCCTCCTCATCCACGCGCTGCTCACCGTCGCCGCGGCGATCTACGTCGCCCCGATCCTGCTCATGGTGGCCGGCAGCCTGAAACCGGACGCCCAGGTCCTCGCCGAGGCCGGCTCGCTCGCCGCCTTCGTCCCCCGGTCGCTCACGGTCGAGAACTACGCCGACGTCTTCCACCGCGTGGCCTTCGGCCGCTACATGCTGAACTCGCTCCTGGTGACCGGCTCGATCGTGATCACGGGCCTGGTGGTCAACGCGATGGGCGGCTACGCCTTCGCACGCCTCCGCTGGCCGGGACGCGGCCTCTGCTTCGCGATGCTCGTGTCGCTCATGATCCTGCCCTTCGAGTCGATCGCCGTACCGCTCTTCTACCAGGTGACGGTCCTCGGCTGGCGCGACACCTACGTGGTCCAGATCCTGCCCTTCGTCGCCAACGCCTTCTCGCTCTACCTCTTCTACGCGTTCTTCGCCGGCATGCCGCGGGAGCTCGAGGAGGCGGCGCGCACCGACGGCGCCGGCGTCCTGCGCACGTTCGTGGAGATCATCGTGCCGAACGCCCGCCCGGTCTTCGCCACCGTGGCGATCGTCACCTTTCTCTTCTACTGGGGCTTCTTCCTGTGGCCGCTCATCGTCACCAGCGGCGAGCGCGTCCGTCCGCTGCCGGTGGCGATCGCCACCTTCCACACGCTGCCACCGATCGCCTGGGGCGACATCATGGCCTTCGGGGTCATGATGGTGGCGCCGGTGCTCGTCGTCTTCCTGGTCTTCCAGAAGTGGTTCGTGCGCGGCGTGGCGACGGCCGGCATCAAGGGCTAGGGAGGAGGGTCGCGTGGCAACCGTCGAGCTCCGCGAGGTCACGAAGGTCTTCGACGGCGACGTCACCGCCGTCGACCGGCTGTCGCTCGCCCTCGAGGACGGCGAGCTCCTGGTGCTGGTCGGCCCCTCGGGCTGCGGCAAGTCGACCGCGCTGCGCCTGGTCGCCGGGCTCGAGACCGCGACCGCGGGCGAGATCCGGATCGACGGCGAGGTGGTGAATGGGCTGGCGCCGCAGGAGCGCGACATCGCCATGGTCTTCCAGAACTACGCGCTCTACCCGCACAAGACGGTGCGCGGCAACCTGGCCTTCCCGCTGCGCATGATGCGGATGGAGCGCGCCGAGCGCGAGCGGCGCATCGCGCGCACGGCGGGACTGCTCGGTCTCGAGCCGCTCCTCGAGCGCCGGCCGCGACAGCTGTCGGGCGGCCAGCGCCAGCGCGTCGCCATGGGGCGGGCGCTGGTGCGCGACCCGCGCGTCTTCCTGCTCGACGAGCCGCTCTCCAACCTGGACGCCAAGCTCCGGGTCGAGATCCGCGCCGAGATCGCCGAGCTCCAGCGGCGCATCGGCATCACGACGCTGTACGTGACCCACGACCAGGTCGAGGCGATGACCCTCGGCGACCGCGTCGCGGTGCTGCGCGACGGCCGGCTGCAGCAGGTGGACGACGCGCAGACGCTCTACGACGCTCCCGCCAACGTCTTCGTCGCGA
>JASFRE010000487.1:0-3688 GCA_050115055.1 Candidatus Eiseniibacteriota bacterium
CGACGGATCGAGCCAGCGATGCCGACGAGCCAGGAGGCGCGCGGTCGCCGCGGCATTCACCACCAGGTGTGCGACCAGGTGCCGGTAGGTCAGCCTGAAACGCCAGTGCTCGGGAAACGGCAGACACATGCCGAGACGCCGCACGATCGGCAGCCGGAGACCGACGCGGGCGGCCGCCGTCAGACGCACCGCCTTCTCCATGTTGACCAGGGCCACCTCGGGGCGGAAGCGCCGGAACCGCCGGTGCAGTCGCGCGATGGCCAGCGGGTCGAGCTCGCCCCGCATCCGCGCCGGTGCGACGTCCAGACCACGCCGCACGGCCTCGGCGGCGACCGCCGAGCGCGGCTGGCAGACGAGCTGCGTCGCAT
Organism: Candidatus Eiseniibacteriota bacterium; assembly: GCA_050115055.1. Classification (GTDB taxonomy): domain Bacteria; phylum Eisenbacteria; class RBG-16-71-46; order CAVPCR01; family CBDCWB01; genus JASFRE01. The sequence continues at coordinate 369 of JASFRE010000487.1, forward strand.
GGCCGCGGGCGGTGAGCCCCGCCGCCAGCTCGATCATGAAGTGCTCGCCGCCTCCCAGGAAGCGGATCGGTGTGACGAGCGCGACGCGCATCAGCCACCGCCGGAACGATCGGCGGCAATCGCGCGAGCCGCCGCGCGCAGTCGCTCTGGGTCCATGGAGAGCCACGCGTCACCGCCAGCCCCGGCGTCGAGTTCCAGGGTGCGACGCAGGTATCTGAGGATGGCACGAGCGGCCGTACCGCGCTCGAGCGGCAGGTCGTCCGAGACCGCGATCTCGAGCAGGTCGGCAAGCTCCCAGCGCGGCAACGGTCCGTGCTCGAGGGCCTCGAGGTGCCGGCGCTCCTCGCGACGCTGCGGGCCGGGGGGCAGGTCGCCGGAGCGCTCATCGAGGTAGGTGCGAGCAGCGCGCAGCTCGGCGTGCTCCATGCGAAGCTCCATGAGCTCGCGGATGAACAGCCGGCGGCTCGAGGCGCGGTCATCGGCCGCGGCGCGCAGCCGCGCGAAGAGCCCGGCGGTGGCCGACAGCCGCAGCGCGTCGCCGAGACCCTGGGCGGCGAGTTCGGCGATCCAGTCCGGCACCGCGGCTGCACCGCTCGCCGCCGCTTCCCGGGAGCCGAAATCCGCCGGCAGCGCGGCGGCGGAGGCAGCCGTGCCGGCGTCTCGCGCGGCGGTGCCCGTCCGGCCGTCAGCGGCTCGGGCGGTGCCGCCGGCGCCGGGCGCCGTGGCGACGATCGATGGTCCGAGCTCGGCCAGGCGGCGCGGCGCCGCGCCGGCGCGGTGCTCGAGCGCCGCGTAGAGCCACATGCCGGTCCGGCGATAGGGCTGGCGGGCGTGGAAAACGGTGAGCTGGTCACCCTTGCCGCTGAGCCCCGGCTCCGCCAGCCAGGGAGACCCCGGGGGCGGCGTGGCGGGAGCCAGACGGTCGTCGTCGACGATGACGCGACGTATTCGCACCGCATCGTCGCCACGCCGGACGAGCACCGCGCCCCGCTGGTCGACGATGACCGAGAGCTCCACCGACCAGCTCGCGTCGCGTGTCACCGGCTCCCGCTGTCCCAGATAGAGGCCGCGGCTGCGCAGCGACTCGGAGGTGAAGCCGAAGCTGCCGGCCAGCGCACCGATGGTGCGCGGCACCTCGCGCGCGTCGACGTCGCCGGCCGCGTGAAGCGCGCGCAGGACGGTCGCCGTCGAGTCCGCCTCGCGCACGAAGCGATCGAGCCGGGCGAGCGCGTGCTCTTGCCGCCGCGCGCTCTCCAGGTCGGGATCGAGAGCCAGCCCCCGGCGCGCCATGACCAGCGCCTCGGCGTGCCAGCGCGCGTTGTCGAGCACCAGCGCCAGGTCGACGCAGGCGCGGGCGTCACGGCGGCCACGCTGCCAGCGCTCGATGGCCGCGGTCAGCTGCCCCCACCAGTAGCGTTCGGCGGAGTCGTCGGCTGGCGGTGGACTGGCGAGCAGGCTGCGCATCGCCCACAGATCGCGCGCCTCGTCGAACCGTCCGGCCTCGACCAGGGCGAGGCGGGTGCGCAGGTAGCTCGCGGTCGGCGCGGTGAGCAGCCGGTCGCCGTGCAGCTCGGACGGCACGTGCAGGCGCCCGCGGCAGCCGCCGACGGCGAGCATCGCCAGCGCCACGACGAAGAGCGGCGCGCCCTGGCACCAGGGGGTGCGGCGCCGCCGGGCACCCCGCATGGCCGCGCGGTGCGGCGCCACGACCGCGCGGTGGGTCCGGATGGAACGTGGTCGAGAGCACACGTCGAGGCCTCGCTGGGTGGCGGGCAGTCGCGGCGGATCGGGGTGCCGGCGGCCGTGGAGCCGGCCGCCGCCCCGCTGCCGTCCCGGCCGTGCGCGGATCATACCCACAACCCGTGGCGTGCGACGTAGAATGTGCCGCCATGCGCATCCTCGAGCTCATCGACGTGCGCTGGTGGAACGCGTGCGCCTACTACGCGGTGGAGCTGGCGCGCGGTCTGCGCGCCGCCGGCGACGAGGTGGTGGTGGCCGGCGGTCCGCTGTCGCCGCCCGTCGAGCGCGCGCGCGCCGCCGGGCTCGAGGTCTGGGGCTGGCAGGCCTTCGACGAGCGCCGTCCGCTGCGGGCGCTGGCCGGTCTGCCGCGCTTCGTGCGCGAGCTCGAGCGCCGCCGCTTCGACGTGATCGATGCCCATCGCGCGCCGGGCCAGGTCTGGGCAGCGCTGGCGACGTTACGCCAGGGCGGGCCGCCGCTCGTCCGTACGCGCGGCGATGTCCGTCCGCCGCGCCGCCACCGGCTCGAGCGCTGGCTGCAGCGGCGGCGGACGGCCGCACACGTCGTCCCGAGCCGCTTCATGCAGCGCGCCGTCGTCGAGCGGCTGGGGATCGACCCGGCGCGCGTGCACGTCGTGCCGGCCGGCATCGATGTCGAGCACTTCGCTCCCGGCGAGCATGGCGGTGTCGCCTGGCGCGCACGGTACGGGATTCCCCGCGAGGCGCCGCTCGTCGCCGTCGTGGCCCGCCTGTCGCCGGTCAAGGGCCATCGCGTGCTGCTCGAGGCACTGGCACGATCACCGGTCGCGGGGATCGCGCACGTCTGCTTCGGCGGTCAGCAGGAAGAGGTGGCCGTGGTCGACCTCGAGCGCCGGGCGCAGGCGCTCGGTCTGGGCGAGCGCCTCCATTGCGTCGGTCGCCTCGACGACGTGCGTCCGCTGCTGGCGGCCGCTGACCTGGTGGCCATCCCGTCGCTCGGCTCGGAGGCGATCTGCCGCGTGCTCCTCGAGGCGATGGCGATGGGGCGTGCGGTCGTCGCCTCGCGTGTCGGCGTCATCGGCGAGGTGGCGGTCGACGGGATCACCGGGACCGTCGTCGCGCCGGACGACGTCGACGCGCTCGCCGCGGCGCTCGGCGCGCTGCTCACGCCGTGGCCGGCGGCGCGCGCCCGTCTGCGCGGTCTCGGCGAGGCGGCACGAGCACGCGCCGTGGCGGAGTACGCGCTGTCGCGCTGGGTCGGGCGGACGCGTCAGGTCTACGCCACGGTCTGCGCCCGATCGCTGCGCGGCGCGGTGCCGGCCGCAAGTCGTGGGGAGACGTGATGACGGACCACGCGGACAGTGCGGCAGACGGGACGGCAACGCACGGCGCGGTTCGCCTGTCGGTCGTCGTCGTCGCGCGCGACGAGGCGGCGCGCATCGGACGTTGCCTCGCCTCGGTCGCCTTCGCCGACGAGCTCCTGGTCGTCGACACCGGCAGCCGCGACCGCACGCCGGAGCTGGCCGCGGCGCACGGAGCCCGCGTGGTCGAGCTGCCCTGGCGCGGCTTCGGACCGACCAAGGACGCCGCGCTGCGCCTGACGC
>JASFRE010000488.1:0-3685 GCA_050115055.1 Candidatus Eiseniibacteriota bacterium
AGACGCTGACCGTCGACCATCGGCATGTCGCCTCGGGTCGCTTCAGCCAGCTCGGCGAGGCGCTGGTCGACGTGCCCGGCGTCGACGCGGTGCGGCGCGGCCGCCGTCGCCGCCGGGCCCGCCATGGAGATCGGCGTCGAGAACCTGCTCGACCGCCGCTATCATGAGCACCTGACTCACGAGGCGCTGCTGCCGGTGGGCGACCTCGCGGCCGGCGACGAGATCCCGGCGCCGGGACGTGCGATCTGGGTCGACGTCCGGGTCGAGTCCTGAGCATCATCGCCGGAGCCCACGCCACACCGAGACGCCCGTGACCGACGCCCAGTGCGCCCGCTACCTACGCCTCCTCGGCCTGCCCGCCGCGCCGCGCGGCCGCGGGGCGCTCGCCGCCCTCGTCGCCGCCCACCTGGAGCGCGTGCCGTTCGAGACCGTCTCCAAGCTCTGCCACCGGCGCCGCGGCGAGCCGCACACGATTCCGGAGCTCGACCGCTTCCTCGATGGCATCGAGCATCACCGGTTCGGCGGCACCTGTTACGCCAACAACTACTGCCTCTACCGGTTGCTCGCGCACCTCGGTTACGAGGTACGCCTGTGCGGCGCAGCCATGTCGCGTCCCGACGTGCACCTCGTGAGCATCGTGACGCTCGACGGACGCGAGTTCCTCGTCGACGGCGGCTACGGCGCGCCGTTCCTCGAGCCGCTGCCGCGCGATCTGGACACCGATCACGTGGTCGAGCTCGGCCGCGATCGCTACGTGTTGCGACCGCAGGACGGGGAGGGTCGCTCGCGGCTCGAGCACTGGAATGGCAACGTGCTGCGGCACGGCTACACGGTCGACCCGCGTCCGCGCCGCATCGAGGAGTTCCGGGCGGTGATCGAGCAGTCCTTCATGGTCGACGCGACCTTCATGCAGACGCTCCGGATCGTGCGCTTCGTACCGGGCGGGTCGGTGGATCTGCTCGACCGGCGGCTGACGCAGACCACCGGGCGCCGCTCACGCACGCGGATTCTCGACGACACCGCCGCGCTCGTTGCGGCGATCGCCGGCGCCTTCGGCATGCCGCATCTCGCGATCACCGAGGCGCTGGCCGAGCTCGAGTTTCTGCGCGCCGCCGCCAATGCCGCGCGGCTCAACCGTTCGGCGTCGCCTCCGTCCCGGCGCTCGCACCGCTAGCCGCGCCGCCGCCGCGGCTCACGCCGCCGCCCCCGAAGCCACCCCCGCCGCTCCCGCCGAGCGCTCCGGCGCCGCCGGCCGCTCCGGCGCCGCCGGTCGCCGCCAGTGCCGGCAGGTGCGTCGCCCACCAGCGCGCGGCGCGTTCCTCGGACCACGGCTCGAGCTCTGCCCCCACCGCGCGCAGCCGCACGGCCACCGCGCGCGCCGACGCCGGACGGTCACCAGGGCGCTTGGCAAGACAGTCGAGCACCAGCCGGTCGAGGGCCGCGGGGATCTCGAGCTCGGTGCGCGACGACGGCGGAGGCGGTGGCTCGTTGACGTGCTGGACGAGGATCGCCATCGGCGAGTTGCCCTCGAAGACCAGCTCGCCGGTCACGAGCCAGTACGCGACGCAACCCAGCGCGTAGAGATCGGCCCGGGCATCGATCACCTCCGCGCCCTGGATCATCTCGGGCGGCATGTAGGCCGGTGTGCCGCTGGTGATGTCTTCCTGGGTGAGGCGCGCCTCGCCCCGGCGATCGAGCGCGGCGTCCTTGACCAGTCCGAAGTCGAGCACCTTGACGAAGTCGTGCTCCTGGCCGCGCCGGCACGTGAAGAGATTGGCCGGCTTGATGTCACGGTGGACGAGGCCCGAGGCATGCGCGTCCTCGAGCGAGTGGCAGGCCTGGAGCAGGAGATGGACGGCGCGCTCCGCCGGCAGCGGTCCATGCTCCTCGACCAGCGTGTTCAGGTCGAGACCGTGCAGGAGCTCCATCACGTAGTAGAAGCTGCCGTCCTCGGCGATCCCGAAGTCGTAGAGCTCGATGGTGTGCGGCGAGCCGAGCGCCGCCGTGGCCTGTGCCTCGCGCTCGAAGCGCCGCACCACGCGATCGCCGTCCGCCGTGGCGCCGCCGCCCAGCGCCTCGCCGCGGATCAGCTTGATTGCCGCCGGTCGCGCCAGCAGCCGGTGCTCGGCGCGCCACACCTCGCCCATGCCGCCCGCCCCGATGCGCTCGACCAGCCGGTAGGCGCCCAGCTCGCGCGCCCGTGACAGCTCGCGGGTCAGCTTGAAGTGGATGACGCAGCCGGCGGTCGCCATCACCGCCACGACGAGGGTCGGGATCAGGTAGGTGAAGTAGAGCTGCCCGACCCACGGGTGGAGGATCTCCGGCACCCCGTGGACGAGCTGTGAGGTGACGAGGACCGCCGGCAAGGTCGCCGCCGTCATGAGCGAGGCGACGATGGCGCGGCCGAGCGGCATCGGTACGATCAGCGGGTAGACCAGCAGCCAGATCGCGACCCAGGTCAGACCCTCGCCGCCGAACAGGGGGACCCCCTCGGCGATGAGCTGCGCCATGTCGGCGCCCGAGTCGACCAGCCGGTCGAGGAAGAGGGTGATCTTCGCCTCCCACCCCCAGTACTCGCTGGCGATGCCGAGGCCGCCCACGACCTCGTAGGCCGACGCCAGGCCGAGGAACGCCCTGGCCGGGATCTTGCCGCGCCGGGCGATGGCGACGACCACCAGCGAGAGGCTGATCGAGCCGAGGCTGCGCACCAGCTGCGTCGTGTCGAGCAGGCAGAACGCATTGCGCTCGGAGATGGCGAACCACCACTCGAGCAGCAGGAAGAAGAGGTAGGTGCCGGCGTAGATCGCGGCGGCGCCCGCCAGCCGGCGCTGGGCGACGGCCTGGATCTCCGGCGACAGGCTCTCGAAGCCACCACTGCCCAGCCAGCCCGAGCGACCAGCGTCGGCGGAGGCGGTCCGGCCGCGCGCGGCCAGACGCGCCGGGACGGCGCGCGTCTCCGCATGGTGGCGGTCGTGGCGATCGTGGCGGTCGGGGCGGTCGTGGCGTGCCCCGTCGCGAGCGTCGGTCACGGCGTCGGTGGCGTTCCGGTCCCTAGCTCTTCGAGCTGGTGACCGCGTAGAAGGCCTGGACCTGCTGGGTGACCTTGACGCTCTTGCACTTCGGGCAGCGCACGCGCTTCGTGTCGTGCTCGCTGACCGTCATGACGAGCGAGAACTTCTTCTTGCAGCTGTCGCAGCGATAGTCATAGGTCGGCATCGCGTGTCCCTCCCGTGGTCACCGCGCCGGTCCCGCGGTCGCCGCGTAGCGCGCGCGCAGCGTCCGGCGCATGAGCTTGTTGGAAGCGGTGCGCGGTAGGCTGTCGACCGCCACCAGGTCGAAGATACGGAAGAGCGGGTTGAGCCGTGCGGCGACCAGCGCGTTCAGCTCGCCCACGAGGCGTCGTCGTGCCTCCTCCCCCGGGGCGCCCCCCGGCTCGCCGACCGGTCCGGTCCGGTCGCTGCCCGGGGACGCCTGCAGCACCGCGAACACCACCAGCCGCTCGGCCCCCTCGCCGTCCGGCCGGCAGGCGACGGCAGCGCACTCGGCGATCGCCTCGTGCGAGACGATCACCGTCTCCAGCTCGAGCGACGACACCTTGATGCCACCCAGGTTCATGGTGTCGTCGGCGCGACCGTGAGCGCGCACGTAGCCCCGGTGCAGGCGCTCCATCTGGTCGCCGTGTCGC
>JASFRE010000489.1:0-3680 GCA_050115055.1 Candidatus Eiseniibacteriota bacterium
CCGTCGCCGGCATCGATCGAGATGCCGAGGACATCGTCTCGACTCCGCGAGGAACGCCATGTCGGCAGCTATCGTCTCCGGCAGCTGACCGGCAGCGTCGACGTCGGGCGGACCTTCGGACTTGTGGGCACGGTCAGGGCGGGCGTCTTCGGCGGGCGCCTGAGCACCGACCGGTCGAGTGGCCTGTTCCCGCTGCCCGAGCTGCACGACTGGACCGTCGGGCTGCGCGGCGGCATCGCTGCCGCTCGCGCGGGACAACGGTCGACCGGGCACCACCTCGACCCTGGCAACGGGGACCTGCCGCTGCAATCCACGCGCGCAATCATCCATGCGCGCATGCACGCACGGACGACAGCGACCAGGGCGGAATCTCCAACATCTGGATGGTAGCTTCTTGCAGTCGCCGACCGCCTGCATCATGACGGCGCGACGTGCAGCGCAACGCGCGACGCGCGACGCAACGCATGCCACTGCGGGGCGGTGGAGTGCGTGACCGCCCGGGCGGCAATCACCACCTAGCGGAGCAACGTCATCTTGCGTGTCCGGCTCGCCGCGCCCGCCTCGAGACGGTACAGGTAGACGCCGCTCGCCACGCGCACACCGCGCTCGTCGCGACCGTCCCAGCGCACGGCATGGAAGCCGGCCGGCACCATGCGATCGACCAGACGCCGGACGAGACGTCCCTGCACGTCGTAGATGCCGAGCTGCGCGTGTCCCCCGGCCGGCAGACCGAAGCGGATCGTCGTCGCGGGATTGAACGGGTTCGGCAGGTTCTGACCGAGGATCAGGCTGAGCGGCACGACCGGCAGCGTGCGCCCGGCAAGATGCACCGGCAGCGGCGCGAAGGACCGGGGCGCGGGGTGCGCCGGGGCATAGGCCTCGGCACGTTCGAGCCGCACCTCGAGCTGTCCGTGGCCGTCTGCGATCAGCAGGATCTCGAGTGCGTCGAGCTGCGCACGCTCGAGACCGCCCGGCGTCCCCGGCCCGTCCGGCGCCCCCGAGGCCCGCAGCGTCGCCACGCAACGCGTCGGATCGCCCGCCACCGGCGTCCAGTCGAAGGTCGCCGACGACCGCGTCTCTCCGGTCGCCGTCCAGCGCGGCTCGAGCGTGCCGCCCGTCACCGAGATCTCGACCAGCAGGCCGCCGAGCGCGGCCGCGGTCTCCACCTGGATCGGCAGCGTGATGCGGTACGGATCGACGTCGCCGACCGCCGCCGAGGCGACGCCGGTTGTCGCCTCGCCGCCGACCCGCAACGTCACGGGCGCCATCGATCCGCCGTCCACGAAGCGCCCGCCCGCCGTGCGACCGCGCCCGGCCGCGGCGCCGTCGAGCATCGCGTCGACGCCGCCCAGCAGATCGTTGAGATCGATGGTCGCGTCCCCGAAGCAGTCCAGGTTCACCGAGTCGGCCTCGCTCGCCGCGACGCTGCCGACGATGATCGCCTCGATGCGCATCACCTCGTCGAGATCGACCGTCCCATCGTGGTTGTAATCGGCGCAGGTCTCCGGCGGCACCAGGTCGTAGATCGCGAACGGGTACGGCGACAGGCCGACGACGTGCGCGGCCGCCACGTCGCGCAGACGGATGTAGGCGTCATAGGTCTCCGGTCCGGCGACCTCCCAGGTGAACACGCCGTCGTTGTCGATCGCCACCGCCAGGGGCTCGAAGTCCCCCTCCGGACCGTCGCGACCGAGCTCGACATCGACCCGCTCGATCGCGCCGGTCGATGTCCAGCGGATCTCGCGGACATCGCCGATCCGCCACTCGGAGCGTGGTGACGGCGACGGCGCCACGAGCGACAGTGCGCGGTTCGCGAGCGTGAATGGCGCGGAGACGATCTCGACCGCCGGCGCCGTGGCGACCGCGACCCGTACCGCGGCCGCCGGGTGCTGCGCATCGACCTCCGGCACCGCCCAGACGTACTCGCCGTCGTTGTCGGTGACGGCGACGATCGGCTGCCACGCTGCCTCGGGATCGAGGCGGTAGTCGATCGCCACCGAGTCGATGCGACCGGTGGAGATCCAGCGGATGGTCTGCGTCGTCGCCTCCGACCAGACCGTGCCGCTCCCCGGCGCCGTCACGGCCAGCGTCCGGTCGACGACCGTGAAGGCATCGCTCGTCGCCTCGATGGCGGGCACCGCGGCGTCGACGACCCGCACCGCGGCCGTCGACACGTCGCCGTCGACCTCGGGCACGGTCCAGGCGTAGCTGCGCGGGAAGAAGCGAAGGTCGCTCGTGTTGTCGAGCCCGTCGACCACGGTCTGCCAGGGTTGATCATCGGCGGCGCGGTAGTCGATGCGCACCGCCGGCACGACCCCGCGCGTCAGCCACTGGATGGTGGCCGGCGCCGCCTCCGACAGCGAGTCGCCGCTCGCCGGTCCGATCACGTCGAGCGCCCGGTCGATGACCAGGAAGCGCTCGCTCTCGTCGTCGAGCGTCGAGAAGGAGTCACGCACCCGGACCTGCACACCGGCCACGTCCGACACCACCTCCGGCACCAGCCACGAGTAGGCGCCGGTCGAGCCGGCCGGGTTCGGCAGCTGGCGCACGATGGACCGCCAGCTCGCCTGCTCGTCGAGCCGGTAGTCGAGATCGACCTGCGCGAGCGACCCCTCCCACTGCCACTCGATCGTGAAGCGCTCGGTCTCGCTCAGGGTGTCGGAGACGCTCGGCCTGAGGACGACGAGCCGCTTGTTGAGCACCGTGAACGGCGGGCTCACCGAGAACACCGCATCGGGATCGGAGGTGTCGGCCAGCCGCAGCTGGAAGCCGGTCTCGACCGAGTCGACCGCCGGCACCGGCCAGAAGATGAGCCCGAGCGTGGCGTCCCAGACGCTCTGTCGCTGCCAGGGAGCCCCCGCACCGCGGCGGAAGGAGACCTCCACCGAATCGATGCAGACCTGCGACCAGGAGAGCTCGAGACCGTCGCCCTCGGAGACCGTGTCGCCCGGCACCGGCGTCAGCAGCTCCAGGAAGCGGTCCGTCAGCTCGAACGGCGGCGACAGGTCGGCGACCGCGCCATCGAGCAGGTTGCGCACCCGGATCTCGGCCTCCTCGGTGTCCGCCGGCAGATCCGGCGTCGTCCAGGTGAAGGAGCCGGTGTTGTCGACGCGCTCGATCACGCGCCGCCAGCTCGCGCCGGGCTCCGGCCGCCAGTCGATCTCGACCTCGGGTACATAGCCGCGCGAGTTCCAGAGGATCGAGGCCGAGTCCGTCTCGCACCAGGCGGTGCCCATCGCCGGCGCCGTGATGACGATGACGCGATCGACCAGCGTGAAGGCGTCGCTCGCCCCGCGCGCCGGATCGGCGTCCGGGTTCACATCGCGCACGCGCACGCGGACGACATCGACGAAGTCCCGGGTGACCTCCGGCGTCTCCCAGGTGAGCTCGTTCATCCCCTCGACGCTTGGTGTCGACGGCAGGAACTCGAGCCACGTCTGACCGTCGTTGAAGCTGACGTCGAGCCCCACGTTCTCGATGAAGCCGGTCGCCGTCCAGGAGATCGTGGTCTCGAAGCGCTCCGACACCGCGTCGCCAGCGGCCGGCTGCAGCAACTCGATGACCCGGTTCTGGATCGTGAAGTCGGCCGACTGGTCCGACTCCGGCAGCTCGCCGGGCGACGCCTGCCGCAACCGGATCCGCGATCCCGGCGCGTCGGCGTCGACCGCGGCCACCGTCCA
>JASFRE010000490.1:0-3669 GCA_050115055.1 Candidatus Eiseniibacteriota bacterium
ACGGTCTGCATCGAGGGCGACGCGATGCCCTCGGCGACGCTGGTCGAGGGCTTTCTCGGGGCCGGGGCGCGCGCGGTGCTGCTGCCGCGCTGGGGCGGGCTCGGTGAGCCCGGGCGCGTCGATGCGCTGCTCCGCGAGGTTTACGCGGCGACCGCGTCCGGCCATCCGACCGGCGAGGCGCTCCGCATGGCCCGCCAGCAGGTGCCGGCGGGCCACCTGACGGAGCTGGCGGCGGCCGCCTGGGCGGTGTTCATCGAGCCGTGAACGGCCGTGAGCCGAGCTCCAGACCGCCCAGCACCGCCAGCTGGCGGGTGTCGTTCTCCGGCCACTTGGCGATGTACTGGCGGCCATCGGCGAGGCGTACACGTACGAGATCACTGCCGTTCCAGTGCATGACGCCGCCCTGGACGCCGAGCACGAAGCGGATGCGGCTGCCGAGCGGCAGCGACAGCGAGCCGCTGGCCTCGAACAGATAACCGCCGACACCGGTGAACTCCGCCCCCGGCAGTGCGGAGTTGGTGGTCTTGACGGAGAGCGGTAGGCCGGCGATGACGTGATAGCCGAACGTCCGCCCCGGGCCCGACTGCTCGCCGAGCGCGCCGAGCAGCAGCCAGGTCGAGCGCACCGGCTCGATCGCGCTGCCCGCCAGCGCCACGTCCACGATCTCGTCAATGAAGGCGTCGCGTCGCTGCTCGACGCGGGAGATGCGGAGTCCGACGATCGGACGGAGCAGCGGGCGGATGCGGTAGCCGCCGTACAGGTCGAAGTGCGTCCAGCGGTATTCGAGGTCGTCGGTCTGCAGGCTGTCGACGCGACCGCCGGTCGCCGGATCGGTCGAGGTCTGGGTCCAGAACTCGCGATCGGTGCCGCGCAGGAGCTCGGTGCGGAGCGCGCTGCCGATCAGCAGTCCCTCACGGAGGTCGGCGCGGGCCCGGAGATCGAACCTCAGGTTGTGGAGCGCGGCGTCGGACTCGATCTTACAGAGATCGTCACGCCCGGTGCCACGGCAGCGCGTCAGGAGGGTGTCCTCGCCGGTGGGGTCCAGGTGCTCCTGGTAGCCGATCCGACTCCAGCCGCCGGCCACACCGATCGACAGCACCGCGGCCGGTTCACGGCTGCTGGAGCCGGCCGGGACGTCGCGGCTGTCGGCGCCCAGCACCCACTGCGCCTGGTCGCCGAGCGCGGGTCGCGCGGTTACCGGCCCCGCCATCGCGGCGCCGGCGGCGGTGAACAGGAGGCACAGAGCGAGCGACGGCGGGCCGATCAGGGACCGCATGCGCCGGACTCCTGGCGCACGCCGTTCAGGCCGAAGAGCGCCGCGCAGGCACCGCAATCCTCGCCGCCGGGACCTTGCACCCGGACCGTGACGTCGGCGAACAGCGTCCCCTCCGCGGTGTCGAGGAAGTGGTCGATCTCGACCGAGGTGATCAGCGTGTCCCCCTCGATCACGATCGGGTGCTCGCACTCGACGGCGGCCTGGCTGCCCGAGGCATTGCCGGTCACCGTGCCCGACGTCAGGAAGGGGTCGATCAGGATCAGGTGACGGAGGCTGTCGATGCGCACGCAGGTGCTGTCGACCACCGGCAACTGGAAGTACGCGTCGAGCACCCGGTCGACCTGCTGGCGGCACGGGTCGTTCGCCTCCCCGCAGAGCAGGTAGCCGACGTCGGCGCCCGTCCGGTAGATCACCCACGCCCCCTGGAATCGGGCGATGTCGTTGACGGGCACTCCGGTGGCGCCGCCATCGCCATCATCGTCCTCGTCGCCGCAGCCGGCGACGAGGAGCGCCAGCACCAGCACCGAGGCGGCCAGGAGCGCGAGCGACAGGAGTGCGGGCGGCAACGCCGCGCGGTTGCCATGGTGAGACCGGAGAGCCATCGGATCCGTCCTTGTACGGGGGATGAGACCGGGCAAGGGACGGAGCCAGCGTAGCACACAGCGGCGTCGAAGCGTGAGGTGGGGCACCGGGAGCGCGAGGTGGACCCCCGGGGGCGATCGGCGATACACTGCGTCCCTTGCCTTGCCCCCGGACCATCGCGGGCCCCGAGACCCACGCCACGACGACGGTGGAGCGATGACGCTGACAGAGGACCAGATCGCCGAGATCGAACAGATCCGTGCGGAGAGCGCCACGACGCTGTCCGAGCCGGGCATCGAGCAGGTGGAGAGCCTGGTGCGGGACATCGATCCCGACGGGCTCGAGGCCGCCGCCGCGACCGTGGCCAGCTACCTACCCGACCGGGGCATTCACGTCGGGCTGCACCACGTCATGGCCCTCCTGGCGGCGCGGCGCGGCGAGCCCGGCATCGCCCGCGAGGTTCTCGAGCGCGTCGTCGAGCGGCTCAACCAGGATCGCGACTTCACGGCGCTGATCCGCATCCTCGAGCGCAACCAGACGCTCGTCGAGCAGGAGATGGCGGTGCCGCTGCTGGTGCGCGCCGCCACCGAGACGGCGGGCGCCGCCCTGCCGCTCGAGGCGATCGACGACTGGCGTGAGCGCTTCCCGGGTGACGAGCGCCTCGACTGGCTCGCCGGCAACGCGCGCCTCGCCGCCGGCGATCCGGCGGCGGTGCCGCTCCTGGCGGCGGCTCTCGAGTTCCTGGCCCGCGAGGCGCCGCCCGGGTCCCTCGAGGAGGCGGTGCTGCCGGTGCTCGAGCGTCTCGATGCCGAGACGGCCCCACAGGTCGTGGGCATGCTCCGGGTGCTGCTCGGCGCCGGGCGCATCGACGAGGTCGAGACCTACCTCGAGCTCTGTCTCGACGCGCTCGTCGAGCACGGCCAGGTCCGGGACCTGTGGGAGATGCTCCGCGCGTCGATCCTCGCCCGTCCGGAGGCGTCAGCGCTACGCGACACGGCGGTGGCCATGCTGCGCGCCCTGTACGCCGAGCAGCCGCGGTTCGAGGCGGTGATCGCCGCATCGGGGCTCGAGGACGCGACCAGACCGTTTGCCCAGGCACTCGAGCTCTGCGAGCGTATCAACCGCATGCCGCCCGGCTGCTACGTCGAGCACGCGAGCTGGGGGGTGGGCGAGGTGATCGAGAACGACGGCGAGCGACTGGTCATCAACTTCCCCGAGCGCCCGATGCACGAGATCACGCGTCGGCTGGCAGAGAGCGCGCTCGAGCGCCGGGATGCCGACGATCTGCGGGTGCTGACCGCCTGGCAGCGCGGGCGGCTCGGGGAGCTGCGCGACGACGATCCGGTGACGCTGGTCGTGGCGGCGCTCAAGGTCCTCGGTGGCGAGGGCAAGCCACGCGACCTGAGACGGCTGCTCACTGCCGACGTCATGTCGACCGAGGTCTGGCCGGCCTGGTGGAAGCGCACGCGACCGCTGCTCGAGGACGATCTGCGCATCGATCTGTCGCAGACCTTCCGCGACGTCTACCGGCTGGTCGAGGTCGGTGGCGACGACGGCGACGTCGTCCTGCCGCAGCTCAACGATCGTGACGACCCCGCCCAGCAGATCCGCATGCTGCGGCGCTTCCTCGCCCAGCATCCCGATGCGCGCCAGCGGGTCATCGATCGGCACAGCCGCCGTCTCGAGCGCTGGCTCGACAAGCGCCGCCTGAGCCTGGCGCAGCGCATGCTGGTGCGGGTCGTGTTGACCGACTGGTATCCGGAGCGGCGGGCCGATCTGGCGGGCGCGGTGGTCGAATCCTGCGCGCAGGG
>JASFRE010000491.1:0-3663 GCA_050115055.1 Candidatus Eiseniibacteriota bacterium
CACCAGGCTCTCGTCGAGGCGGGCGCCGTAGTGCGGCAGCAGGCTCTCGAGCCCGGAGCGGATCTGGCGCGCCTGCAGGGCGCCGCCCATGAGCTGGATGGCGTCCTCGAGCACCACCAGCTTGCCGCCCCGCATCACGAACTGGTCGATCAGGTAGCGCTCGCGATCGTTGATGCCGGTCGGCCCGGCGATCACCAGGGTCTCGATGTCGTCGGGGATCGGCCGGCGCCCCTGGTCGAGGTCGACCTGCCGGACGACGTACTGCCGCTCGAGCATCTGCCGGGCCGAGTCGAGCTCGCTGAACAGGTCCGGCTCCTGGTGCCCGGTCAGGTAGCCGACCACCTTCTCCTCGGTCTGGCGCACCTTGATGATCGCCGCGGTCAGATCGTACTCGAGGTTCTCGAGCGACGAGACCACCGGGATCACCTCGGTCCGGTCCTCGAACATGACCGCGATGCCCAGGTAGGCGTTCTGGATCTCGCGCCTGTCCTGCTCGATGACGTCGAGCTGGACCTGCGGGATCCCGAGCCGCCGGACGCGCGCCTCGAGGTCCGGATCGGAGGCCGGGTCGCGGAACTCGACCACCAGGTCGCTGCCGGCGTAGGCGCGGAACTCGTTGAGCATGTCGCGCACGTCGCGCTGCAGCGTGGCCAGATAGGACGGCAGGTCGCTCGAGAAGTAGGCACGGATGCTGACCAGGTCGTCCATGCGCTCGAGCACGTCACGCGTGGCCTTGGAGACCGTGTATTCCTTGTTCTCGGTCAGGTCGAGACGCACGAACTTGCTGGCCGAGACGTAGTTGACGAGCATGACGATGGCCAGGACGATCAGCGAGCCGATGACGGCGTTGCGCCCTGCCTGTACGTTCCTCGAGGCCATGGTTCTCTCGCTCTCCCGTCAGACGTTCATCCCGCCGGGGACCGGCGCCCGTCGCGCCCCCCCGGCCTCCTGCCGGCGACCGGTCGGCGCCCCTACCGGTACTTCTGCGACTCGACGACGCGCACGTTCAGGAACAGGAAGAAGGCGATCACCGAGACGTAGTAGATGAGGTCGCGCGAGTCGATGATGCCGCGCATGATCGAGTTGAAGTGGGCCCCGAGCCCCATGTACTCGAACACCGGCACCAGGAAGCGCGGCACGTTGAACAGCACCAGGTCGTTGCCGAGGAAGAACAGCGCGAAGCACGCCACCCAGCCGATGATGGCCGCCACGATCTGGTTCTTGGTCAGGCTCGAGACGAAGAGGCCGATCGCCAGGTAGGCGCCCCCCATCAAGAGCGCCCCGACGTAGCTCGACACGATCACCCCGATGTCCGGGTTGCCGAGCACCGCGACGATGATCGGGATCGGCAGGGTCAGCACCAGCGCCACCGCCAGCACCGCGAAGCTCGCCAGGTACTTGCCGAGCACCACCTCGTGGTCGCGCACCGGCAGCGTCATGAGCACCTCGATGGTGCCGAGCTTCTTCTCCTCCGCCCACAGGCGCATGGTGATCATGGGCAGGAAGAAGAGGAAGATCCACGGCAGCAGGTCGAAGAAGTTCCTCATCGACGCGAAGTTGATGATGAAGAACGTCTGGAAGAAGAACCAGCTCGAGGTGATCAGGAACGCGCTGATGAAGATGTAGGCGATGGGCGACCGGAAGTAGCTCCGGAACTCCCGGCGAAAGATGGCCTTGATCCTGTCCATGCGGCAGTCTCCCAGCTCGGGGCCGTCGCCCCTCCGGACCGCCTCCGACCGCGGTCCGGGCGATGCGCCCCCGCCGCGCCGCGCGGCCGGCAGCGCTTGCGACGGCACCTACCGTACGGTGCCCGGCTCGCTCTTGGTCAGCTCGATGAAGACCTCTTCCAGGCTCGAGGCCTCGCGGTGCAGCTCGGAGATCGGCCAGCTGCGCTCGGCCGCCATGCGGAAGAGCTCCTCGCAGGCGTCGCGACCGTCGCCCGAGCGCAGCTCGTAGCGCATCAGGTCGGCGCCGGGGCTGTCGAGCTCGCGCCACGAGGTGACGCGCTCGACGGCGCCGAGGGCGGCGTTGACCTCCTCGCGCGGGCCGCGCAGGGTCAGCAGGATGCGCTCGCCGCCGCCCCGCTGGCCGCCGAGCTCCTCGGGCGAGCCGTCCGCCACCAGCACACCGTCGTTGATGATCAGCACCCGCCCGCAGGTGGCCGTCACCTCGGGCAGGATGTGGGTGCTCAGGATCACCGTCTTGGCGCGGCCGATGGTCTTGATGAGCTCGCGGATCTCGATGATCTGGTGCGGGTCGAGGCCCGAGGTCGGCTCGTCGAGCACCAGGATCGGCGGATCGTGGATGAGTGCCTGGGCCAGGCCGACGCGCTGCCGGAAGCCCTTGGAGAGCTCGCCGATGTCCTTCTGCAGCACCCGCTCGAGTCCGCAGATGCCGATCATCGCGTCGAGACGGCGCTTGCGGGTGTCGGCGTCCATGCCCCGCACCTCGCCGATGAACTCGAGGTAGTCGACGACCCCCATCTCCTCGTAGAGCGGGGCGTTCTCCGGCAGGTACCCGATGTTGCGCCGCACGTCGACCGGCTGGTCGTGGACGCTGTAGCCGGCCACCGTGGCCTCACCCTCGTCGGCCGGCAGGAAGCACGTGAGAACGCGCATGGTGGTGGTCTTGCCGGCACCGTTGGGTCCGAGGAAGCCGACCACCTCACCGGACTTGACGCCGAAGGAGACGTCGCGCACGGCGACGGTCGGACCGAAACGCTTGACCAGATGCTTGACCTCGATCATCGCACTGGACTTCTGGCGTTGCTGTGGCCGTGGTGAGGCCGCCAGCACCACCGGTAGAAGGGGTTTGGGGCGGCGCCGGGGTCGGGACTGGGGGTGACGGCCGCGGGGCGTCGCGTCGTTCGAGCGGGCGGCATTGTACGCACCCCGGGGAGAGCCTGTCAAGTGCTCTCAAGCCATTGTAAAATGGTAACTTGAATCGGGAGTGTGGGCCGCGGCGAGGGCTCGCCGTGGCGACCCGGCGGCGGTCGGCGGCGGTCGGCGGAAGCCGCTCGGCGGTCCGGAAACGGCCACCTCCCGGGCCGCGGGACGACCGGGACGGACGGCCGGGCACGCCAAAGGGGCAGGGTTCGTCTCTCCGCGGCGGTCCACGCTCCGTGGCTCGCTGGCCGGGTCCAGACCCAGTGTATCTGGTTGCGTGGACCTGAGAGCCACCGCGGAGCTCCCCCATAACTCCATCGATGGCTCGACCGGCGAAGAGACGACCCCTGCCCCCTGGCAGCGTCGCTAGCTTGGATCGGAGGAGCGGGTCGCCCCGTCCTCCACCAGATGGGTACGGAGAATGGGGCAGGTTTTCGCGCCATCGCGCGCGCCGCGGTCGGCGCCGCGGTCGGCGCCGCGACCGCCGCCGGCAGGTGTGCTAGCATGGCCGGCCAGGTGGCGCCGCGAGCTCGCGCCGGCCCGGCCCGATGCGGCGCCGGTCGCCGTCCGGGCACACCCCGCCCGCGGTCCGACCGAGGAGGCCACGATGTCCGGAACGCATGGTGAGCGCGAACGATACGTCGACCGCGAAGCGTCCCCGGCGGGCGAGAACGCGGCCGAGCGCGAGCTCCGGCAGGAGCCCGATCGCCGCATCTACTTCGTCGGCGCGCACGGTACCGGCAAGACGACCCTGGCCCGTTACGTGCGCGACCGCTAC
>JASFRE010000492.1:0-3660 GCA_050115055.1 Candidatus Eiseniibacteriota bacterium
TCCCGTTCTGGATCAGTGACGGTGATGCGGTGGTCGGGCGAGCGGGACTCAGCTCTGTGCCGGGTGGGCCGGCGTAGCTGCCGCCTCGGACGGCAGCAGTTCGACCTCGAGCGATGCGGGTGCGGTTGCGTCCGGTGCGTGCGGCGGCTCGGACGCGGCCTCGAGCGCGCCGAGACGCGTGTCGTCCTCGCGGAGCTTGCCGATCAGCACCTGGCGGCGACCCCACTCGCGGGCCTCGGAGCGGCTCGACACCCAGATATCGGCACGGCGCTTCCAGCGACGATGCATGGTGTCCTCGACGCGGAACACGCCCACCCCGACCACCTCGACGACATCCCCGAAGTCGAACGGGGCGCCGGGCGTGTAGCGACGCAGGAGATCACGGGACAGCGCGATGACGTGCGGTCCGACCGGCTGCAGCGAGGCGGTGAGGAACGGGGTCGAGTCGGTCTGGTCGCGGGTGCTCGAGTAGGCGGTGCAGGTCACCTGGGCGATCAGGTCGTGCGGCCGGCGCGGTGCATCGGGGTAACCGGCCTCGATCAGTCCGAACGGGATCACCTGCCGGTACGGCGGCAGGATCCAGAGACCGGGATGGCTCTCCGCCTCGACCGGATCCCAGGCGACCAGTGGGCAGCGAGCACCGATGTACTCGAGATCCTCGAGCGGCAGGTCGACGAAGTCCGGGGCGCCGCCTGGCGAGGTGCTGGGGTGGGTGGCCAGCGCCAGGGCGACGCTGAGGGCCAGCGCCAGCAGGTAGCCGACGTGGATCGTCCACAGGTGGGGAGGAGGATGTAGATCGAGAATCGGCTGTCGCATGGTTGGGGCACCTGTCGATTCGAGGGCGGTGGAGCCGGCCGACGGTCGCAGGACACGCGGGGGAGCGGCGGCCCGGCGGCTCGGGGCTGGGAGGTCACGGGGGCGGCCAGGGCCCCGGCGAGTGGACGGCGTCACGACCCTGAGATCGATCCATTAGTGTAGCAGCCGGGCAAGATGCGAGGCAAGCGGATTCGCCGCGGCCCGGTCACGCGCCGGTGCGGTCGCGGGCGGGGTCCCGGGAGGGCTGCGGGTGACAGCGCCCGGGCCCGGGGCCGTACGAACCGATGGGGCCGTGCGGGGTATGACCGGACGAGGGCCGGATGCGGCCCAGGGAAACCTCCAGTACAGCAGTGAAGCGTCCGAACTTTGGGGTTCTCTGCATCCTTCGTGATCCGAAGGCGACTTCACTCCGGGCACCCGCCTGGGGTCCAAGCTCGCGGGACACGATCGAGGCGGAGAACCTCAATGCGTTTACGGTGCGCTGGCGGTCACTCGGCGGCCGGCGACCGCTCCGGCTCAGCCCGGTGGCCAGCGCATCCGCCGTCCACCCAGCAGGTGCAGGTGAAGGTGGAAGACGCTCTGCCCGGCCCCTTCCTGGCAGTTCCAGACCAGACGGTAGCCCGGCTCGGCCAGGCCGCGAGCGGCGGCGATCTGTCGCGCCACCAGCACCATGTGGCCGGCCAGCGCTTCGTGCCCGGCCTCCAGGTCGTTGAGCGTCGCGATGTGCTCGCGTGGCACGACCAGCACGTGGACCGGCGCCTGGGGGTTGAGGTCGTCGAAGGCGACGACCGACGCGTCCTCGTGGACCCGCGACGACGGCACCTCGCCGCCGGCGATCCTGCAGAAGATGCAATCCCTCGACATGGGCACTCCCGGTTCGGTGTCGCGCGCGCTGCGCACGGATCCGCACGATGTCCACGGCGAACACGACGTCCACCGCGGGCGCGCACCGAGACCTTGTCAACGGCCGCGACACCTGTCAAGCGCACGCCTGACACGCACGCCTGACACGCACGCCTGACGCGCACGCCGGCGGCGTGCGCCGGCCGCGACACCGGCGGCGCAAGCCAGCGGCGCAAGCCGGCGGCCCACGCCTGCGGGCACCGACGCCGGGTCGCCATCGCCGGCCCGCGCGGTGCGCGTCTTGATCTGCACGCCGCCGCGGTGGTAGCGTGCTCGGCGCGCCCCCGTCCTGTTCGACATCCGGTAACCCCGAGGCGACGGAGCGTGCCCGCCGTCGCCGCACCTGCGGTGACGTGACCGTGCCATCTGGATACGACCTCGACTCCCGTTCCCGGACCGCCGCCAGCGGCGAGCCGTCAGCGGCCGCGGTGCCGGTGGCCGTACTGATCGGCCTCCTCTGCCTCGCGGCGACCGTCCCCGTCGATCGCGCGCTGGCACGCGAGGCCGCCACGACTGCTGGTGACCAGGGCTACGTCTGGCCTCTCGACGTCGTCCCGGAGCTCACCTCGACCTTCGGCGAATTCCGCGACGGCCACTTCCACGCCGGCATCGATCTCTCCACCTTCGGCCGGCAGGGCGTCCCCGTCCGGGCCGTCGCCGACGGCATGGTGGTCCGCGTGCGCGCCGCACCCAACGGTTACGGGCGTGCCATCTACCTCGAGCTGGACGACGGGCGCCTGGCGGTCTACGCACACCTGTCGCGCTACATGCCGGAGCTGGCCGAGTACGTCGCCACGCAGCAGGAGCGGCGCCGGAGCTACCGCGTCGACCTCTACCCCGAGCGCAGCCGCTTCCCGGTCCATCGCGGTCAGGTGATCGGCTGGTCCGGAGCGTCCGGGGCGGGGGGACCGCACCTGCATTTCGAGCTGCGCGAGGGTGACGTCGCCATCAATCCGCTGGTGCACGGGCTGCCGCCGCACGACGTCCATGCGCCGACCCTGCGAGCGCTGGTCCTGACGCCGCTCGACGAGCAGGCGCGGATCGACGGCGCGTGCGCCAAGCAGCGCCTGCCGCTCCACTGGACGCCGGACGGCTACGTGTTGGCCGACGCCACCGTGCCTCACCTCTGGGGTCGCATCGCGGTCGGTGTCGACTGCTACGACCGGGCTGGCGAGCGCGCCAGTCGCCTGGCGCCACTCGAGGCGACCCTCGAGCTCGACGGCGAGCTGCTGGTCACGACCCGCTTCGAACGCGTGTCCTACGATCATGCGCGGGAGGTCTTCGCCGAGTTCGACCTGGAGGAGGTGCTCGCCGGGCGGAAGCACGTGCTGAGTCTGCAGGCCACGCCGCGCACGGCCGGCACGCTGCATGGCGACTGGCCGCCCGGCAGCGGACGTCTGGATCTGCAGTGGGAGGCCTACCGCGATGAGCGCGGGCCGGAGCACCAGCTGGTGGTGCGCGTCAGCGATGCCGCCGGCCACGTCTCCGAGCTCGAGGTGCCGGTCCGCGTCGTGCCGCCGATCGAGCTCGTCGCGGCGTCCCTGTTCGTGCCGTCGCCGCAGTCGACAGCCGGCGGGCCCGCATCCAAACCGAAGCTGCACGTGCGCTGGCATGATTGGAGTGGCCCGGGACAGCCGACCCACGTCGTGATCGAGGGCGGCGAGCTGTCAGGCTCCTTCGAGGCGTTGCTCGAGCAGCCGCTGCCGGAAATCCCCCCGACATCCGACAGGGGGGCGAGGGCCACGTTCGATCTCTCCGAGCTCCTGGGGCCGCGGGCCGGCTGGCCGGCAGCGCTGCGTGTCTGTCTGCGCAGTGCCGCCACCGGGCTGCGCTCCAACCGGCGCGTCGTCGCGCTGGACCCCGATGGCGCCGGCGCCATCGACGGCATCGGCGGTCAGCTCGAGGCGGTCGTCGATCGTGCCGACGACACCACGTCGGATG
>JASFRE010000493.1:0-3657 GCA_050115055.1 Candidatus Eiseniibacteriota bacterium
TCGCCGAGGCGGCGATCGCCGCCGGCCGCGCGGTCCTGGTCGAGAAGCCGCTGGCCGCCGCCACGGGCGACGCGGCGGCGATCGTCGAGGCCGCCCGGCGGGCCGGCGTGCCGCTCATGGTCGGCCATGTCGAGCGCTGGAACGGCGCCTTCCGCGCCCTCGCCCCACGGCTGGGCCGCGCCCGCTTCGTCGAGGCACATCGCCTGGCGAGCTTCCCCGGTCGCGGACTCGACGTCGACGTCATCCTCGATCTCATGATCCACGACCTCGACCTGGTAGCGAGCCTGGCCGCTGCACCACCGGTCCGCGTGGAGGCGGTCGGCGTCTCGGTGCTCACCGACACGGCCGACATCGCCAACGCCCGGCTCGAGTTCGCCGACGGCATGGTGGCGAACCTGACTGCCAGCCGCGTATCACGCGAGGCGGTGCGCAAGATGCGCATCTTCCAGGATGACGCCTACCTGACCTGTGATTTCCTGCGTAAGACCGCTGAGATTTACAGCAAGCGCCCGGGTGCCGAGGCCATGCTCGGCGTCGACAGACGCAGCGACGGGGAGACGGGAGGCGGCACGGCGGGGCGCAGCCCGGTGCCGGCCTCGGTGGTGATGGCGGCCATCGAGCACGAGCGCTTCGGACCGGTGGAGACCCCCGAGCCGCTCGGCGCCGAGCTCGAGGCGTTCGTCGAGGCGGTGGCGACGGGCCGGCCGCCGGTTCCGGACGGGGCGGCCGGCCTGGAGGCCGTGCGCCTGGCCGAGCGCGTGACGACGTCGATGGCGGCTGCGGCGGCGCGCATGGGCGTCGCCACCGCGGCCGACGGCGCGGCCCTGCCGGGGACGCCGCCGGCCTGAGGCGCGGGTGGCGGCGCGGTGAGACGGCGCCCCCGAGGAGACGGCGCCCCGGCGGAGCGAGCGATGTCCCAGCCAGCAGTCAGGCGCGGCGAGCGGCGCCCGGTGATCATCTGGTCGGCGGGGGAGCCGTCGGGCGACCGGCACGCCGCCGAGGTCGCGGCGGCCGTCGCGCGACGGCGGCCGGATGTGCGCTCGATCGGTCTCGGCGGGCCGGCGATGGCGGCGGCGGGCGTCGAGCTGATCGCCGATATGGACGAGGTCTCGGTCGTCGGAGTGACCGAAGTCCTGACGCGACTGCCACGCATCGTCTCGGTCTGGCGCCGGCTGCGGGCGCGGCTCGATGACCGGCCGACGCTCTTCGTGCCGGTCGACTTCCCGGGGCTCAACCTGCGTCTCGCCGGCCTGGCGCGGCGGCGCGCGGTGCGCGTCGTCTATTACATCTCGCCCCAGGTCTGGGCGTGGGGCTCCGGACGGCTGCCGCGCATGCGCGCCGTGGTCGATCGCATGCTGGTCGTCTTCAGCTTCGAGGTGCCGCTCTACGAGTCGGTGGGTGTGCCGGTGACCCACGTCGGGCATCCACTCGTCGAGCAGGTGGCGGCGGTCCCGGACCGCGCGACGGCGCGCCGCGAGCTCGGCATCGATGCGGCGCGGCGCGTCCTGGTGCTCATGCCGGGCAGCCGGCCCGGCGAGCTCGGGCGGCTGCTGGCTCCCGAGCTGGCGGCGGCGGCGCGGCTGCGCGCCCGGCATCCGGAGCTCGAGATCCTCGTCCGGCTCGCCCCCGGGCTCGGAACGACGGAGGTCGAGCGCGCGGCCGCACGCCAGCGGGTGCCGGTGAGGATCGTGAGCGGCGGCGACGCGCGCGCGGTGCGGGCCGCCGATCTGGCGATCGTCGCCTCGGGTACCGCGACCCTCGAGACCGCCCTCCTCGGAACCCCGATGGTGATCGTCTACCGCGTCTCGCGCCTGACCTACGCCATCGCACGCCGCGTCGTGCGGCTCGATTCGATCGGTCTGGTCAACGTGGTCGCTGGCCGGCGCGTGGTCCCGGAGCTGGTGCAGGGGGAACTCGATCCCGAGCGCCTGGCCACGGTCGCCGGCGAGCTGCTGGTCGCGGGCGCGGCGCGGGACGCGCAGCTCGAGGCACTCGCCGCCGTCGCCTCCCGTCTCGACGGCGGGCGGGCGGTCGAGCGCACCGCCGACGCGGTGGTGACCGAGCTCGAGCACGCCGAGCGAGGTCGTGGCGGATGAGGCGCGACTCTCCCATGGCGCGGCTGGCGCTCGGCGCCTACACCGTGGCCGGCCGGCTGGCGGTGCCGCTCGTGCGCCGTCGCCGCCGGCACTTTCGCGATACCGCGATGGCCCGCGAGCGGGGCGGACGGATCGAGCTGCCGGCGGCGGTCACTGCGACCCCCGAGCGCTACTGGCTGCACGGCGCCTCGGTCGGCGAGCTGCGCGCCGCACCGCCGCTGGTCGCCGAGCTCGCGCGGCGGCGGCCCGCGGCGGTCGTCGTGGCGAGCGCGCTGACCGACACCGGGCTCGACACGGCGCGCGCCCTCGAGGGCGTGGCGGCGGCCTTCGCCCTGCCGCTCGACCTGCCGGCACCGGTGGCGCGCGCCCTCGATCGCGTACGGCCCACCGCCCTGCTGGTGCTCGAGACCGAGCTCTGGCCGCGGCTGGTGGCCAGCTGCGCGGAGCGCTCGATCCCGGTCATCGTCCTGAACGGCAAGCTGTCGCCAGCCGCCACCCGGCGCTACCGGCGGCTCGCGCCGCTCTTCCGGCCGCTGGCCGGTGCCCTGACCGGCGTCGCGGCCCAGAGCCGCGCCGACGCCCAGCGCTATGCCGAGCTCGGGGTCGATCCGGACCGCATCGCGGTCACCGGCTCGAGCAAGATCGACGTGACGCCGCCGGCGCCCGGCAGCGGCGCCACCGGGGAGCCGGTCGCCGGCCGGCCGCTGGTGGTGGCCGGCAGCGTGCGCCGGGGCGAGGAGCACTGGGTGCTGACCGCGTGGCGGCGGGTCGCGTCATCGCCCGCTCTGCCACCACCGCTGCTCGTCGTGGCGCCGCGCCATCTCGATCAGGCCGGTCGGATGGAGCACGCGGCGCGGCGCCTGGGGCTGGCCGTCTGCCGGCGATCGTCACTGGCCCCGGCGCTGGAGGCGGCACTGGAGGCCGCGGCGCATGGCGGCCACGACGTCCTGGTGCTCGACACGCTGGGCGAGCTGGCCGGACTCTACGCGCGGGCGACGGTCGCCATTGTCGGCGGCGGCTTCGTCGAGGCGCGCGGCCATAACCTGCTCGAGCCGGCAATGGTCGGGCTGCCGGTCCTCTTCGGTCCGCGGCACGTCGCGGTCGCCGACGAGGACCGGGCGCTCGAGGTTGCTGGCGGCGGCTGGCGGGTGGACTCGATCGACGTACTCGGCGAGCGACTGGGTGCGCTGCTTGCCAATCCGGCGGCGTGCGCGGAGGCCGGGCGGCGGGCACGCCGGGCGACCGGTCAGCTGCGCGGCGCGGCGGCACGAGCGCTCGACCGGGTGGATGCGTGGCTCGGCTGGGCGAGTGGGACCACCTCGCCCGGGGGACCGTGATGCGCGGCCTCGCATTGCACCTGGCCCACCCGCTGGCGGGGCTGTACGGCGCTGCCATCTGGCTGCGCGACCGGCTCTACGGCAACCGCCTGCTGGTGGCCGAGCGCGCGCCGCTGCCAGTCGTGAGCGTCGGCAACCTGACGGTCGGCGGCACCGGCAAGACGCAGCTCGTCGACTGGCTGGTCGCGCACCTCCTGGCTGGCGGCGTGCCCTGCGCGGTGCTC
>JASFRE010000494.1:0-3655 GCA_050115055.1 Candidatus Eiseniibacteriota bacterium
CGTTCCGGCATCTGCGGGCGCCGTCTCCCCGTCGGACGCCGAGCTCATCGCGCTCGAGGTGTCCGGCGAGCTGCTGCCGCCGCCGGACCTGACGGCGCGCATCGAGACCGAGCTCGCGGCGATCCGCGCTCACAGCGCCTACGTCGCCGGCTTCAGCGTCTTCACCGACTGGGTCCCCGGCGTGCTGCAGGTGACGCTCGAGCCCGACGCGTGGGCAGAGCTGCTGGCGGGCACCTACGCGGCCTGGGACGCCGTGAACGCGGAGCATGGCGTGACGGTCGGCGGCGACACGGTGGCACCGCTCCGCCTCGTGCGCCTCCACTTCGATGCGCCCTACCACCCGGAGCGTCTGGCGGCGCGCTACGCCGGCCTGCCGGGCATCGAGAGCGTTCACCCGGCGCCTCAGTACGACGGCCTGCATGACATCGAGGCGGAGCAGGCGGTGGACGGGTCGCTGACCGGCACCTATGTCTTCTCCGAGATGTGGGCGGAGTGCTCGCCGTCGGGTTGCTACTTCTACCGTCACTCCTGGGTCTTCCGGGTGACGGCGGCAAGCGTCGAGCTCGTCGAGCAGCATGGCGACCCGTTGCCGGTCCAGCCGGCGACCTGGGGTGCCATCAAGAACCACTACCTGGACGGCAACCGCTAGCCGCTCGCACACCGCCGCGGGAGATCGTCGCCCGCGGCCAGCGGTCGCTCCGCCGCCTCAGCGTACGATCGCCACCTTGACGGTGCGCGTGAGCCCACCGCACTCGAGTCGAGCGAAGTAGATGCCGGTGGCGACGTCGCCGGCGCCCCAGGTGACGGTGTGTCGCCCCGGCCCCTGGAAACCGTCGACGAGCGTGGCAACGCGTCGACCGAGGACGTCGTGGATGGCCAGCCCTACCCGTCCCGCGCGCGGCAGCTCGTAGAGCAGGCGCGTCGATGCGCTGAGCGGGCCGGGCGCCTCGAGGCGGGGCAGCGCCAGCGCCCCGGCGACCGGCGCTCTCCGCGGCGGCACGCCCGTCGCCAGCGGGGCGACCCGCTCGAGCACCTCGTGCATGATCATCGAGACCGCGGCGAAATCCTCGCCGTTGGTCAGCACGACGGCGCCGATTCCCTCCGCCGGGGCATAGAACATGTGCGTGCGACAGCCGTAGTAGGCGCCGGCATGGCCCCACAGGAAGCGCCCGCCGTAGTGCATCCGGTACCAGAAGAGACCGGTGTTGATCTCGATCGACGGTATCTGCGGGCTGGTCATCGCCGCCACCGTCGAGCACTCGAGGATCCGCGCGTCGCCCAGCGCACCGCACTGCATGAACGCGGCCAGGAAGTGGGCCAGCTGCGGCGCGCTGGTGCGGAGCTGGCTGGCCGGGAAGAAGGGTGTCCCCCAGTGCGGGTAGCGCACGAACACTCCGGCGCCGGCGTCCCAGTCATAAGGGACCGCCAGCCGCGTGGTGTCGACGCCGGCCAGGTACCAGGAGGTCGCGTCCATGCCGAGCGGCGCGAAGATCGAGTCCTGGCAGACCGCCTCCAGACTCCTTCCCGAGACGCTCTCCACCAGGTAGCCGGCCAGCGTCGCGCCGACGTTCGAGTACTCGTAGCGCTCGCCCGGGGGCCAGTCGTTCCAGTTGTCCGGCGCATGGTACGCCCCCCCCGGGGTCAGGTAGCCCTCGAGGAACGGGCGGAGCGCGAGCGGCGAGTCGCCGCCCCAGACGACCAGCGTGTCGAGGATCGTCCAGCTGTCGTGGATCCCCGAGGTGTGGGTCATCAGCTGGCGGGCGGTGATCGGCGCGACGGGGTACGAGGGATTGCGGACGGTGATGGGCAGATAGGTGTCGACCGGCAGGTCGAGATCGATCGCACCCTCCTCGGCCAGCTGCTCGAGCGCCGTGCCGGTCACCGGCTTCGAGATCGACGCGAGGACGAACAGGGTCTCGTCGGTGACCGGGATGTCGTGCTCGAGATCGGCGTGACCGTAGGCGCCCGACCAGGCGATCCCGTCGTCGACGATGCCGCAGGCGGCGACGCCGGGCACGTGGAGGTCGGACATCGTCTGCAGGATGTAGGCGTCGAGGTCCGGGGCCGGCGTGTAGGCGGAGACGGTGAGCAGGAAGTCGCCGGCGTGGTGTGCGAAGCCATCGACGACGATCAGGATCTCCTGCCCGGCGACGAACGGCATGGCGAAGAGCTCCGACTCCGTGGCGGAGACGAACGTGTCCTCGTTGCCGCAGAGGTAGTCATCGGGGTAGAGCGGCTCGTCGGGGCAGGTGAAGTCGAACAGGAACAGGCAGGTGTCATAGGAGCTGCCGGCCAGGGAGATCGTGTAGCGGCCGGTGGCCGGGCAGGTCCACTTGAACGTGACATCGGGTGCGGCGCCAGCGAGCGGCCGCCAGGTGTTCTCCCAGCAGGCGGGCTGGGAGGGCAGGGGGCCGTAACTGTCGTCGGCGCCGGCGGTGCTGCCCGCGTAGATGATCGGTAGCGGTTCACCGCTCAGATCGACGTAGTCGGAGCAGTCGCCGACCGTCCAGGGCACCGGGGTCGCGGCGGCCGGCCCCGGGAGGCCGGGGCCGGCGATCAGCGCCACCGGGGCCAGCACGGCCAGGAGTCTCGCATGCATGGGTCCCGAACCTCCGACGGTCAGCGCGCGGCAGCCGGCGCGCGCCGTACGCTCGCCCGGGGGGAGCCTGCCTGGAAAGCGTAGCACCTGGCGCCGTTCGGCGCTGCCCGCGTCGCCCGGCGTCGTTCGGCGTCGCCCGGCGTCGCCCGGCATCGCCCCGCGTCTCCCGGCATCGCCGGCGTCTCCCGGCATCGCCGGCCGGTGCGGCCGCGGCCCCGGCCGGCTCGGAAACCACTTGCCAGGGAGCACGCACCGTCCTACTGTGCGGTCGGTCGCGGTTGCCCCGCTCCCTGCCGCGAGCCTGCCCAAGAGCCTCTCAAGAGCCTTTTAAGAGCGGTCCCGTGAGACCGAAAAGGGTTCCAGACATGGACGACATGACCGCTGCCGGCCAGCCGGCGCGACGCTCGACCACCGCCCGGGAGGCGGTGTTTTTTTTGCCCGATGCCGCCGCGGACGCCGTGCTGGCGCTCGAGGATGGGCGGGTGTTTCGCGGCCACTCGGTCGGCGCGCCCGGCCGCGCCACCGGCGAGGTGGTGTTCACGACCGGCATGACCGGGTACCAGGAGGTCCTCACCGATCCGTCCTATGCCGGTCAGATCGTCACCTTCACCTACCCGCTGATCGGCAACGTCGGGGTCAACCCGGTCGATGCCGAGGCACCGGTACCCCGCTGCCAGGGGGTCATCCTGCGCCGGCTGTCCCGACGTGCCTCCAATCATCGCGCCACCGGCACGCTCCAGCAGTGGCTGCACCGTGAGGGGCTGGTGGCAGTGGCCGGCATCGACACGCGGGCCCTGACGCGCCACATCCGCAGCGCCGGGGCGCTGCGCGGCGTGCTGGAGGCGAGTGATGCCGCGCCCGGCGAGGAGGCCCACACGGCGCTCGACCTGGCGCGCCTGGTCGAGGAGGCTCGCGCCCTCCCGTCGATGCAGGGTCGCGACCTCACCGGCGCCGCCGCCTGTGGCGGCCTGGCGCGCTGCACCGGCACCGGTGCGGCCCGGCGACTCGAGTCGCTGGAGCCGGACGGCGCCGGCGATCCGTTCGCCGGCGGCGAGG
>JASFRE010000495.1:0-3652 GCA_050115055.1 Candidatus Eiseniibacteriota bacterium
TGGCGCTCAGCGGCCTGGTCGAGACGGTGCGCGCCGAGCATCCCGTCCTGCTGGTCGACGCCGGCGACCTGATGACCGGCAATCCCCTGACCGCGATCGAGCACGACGGCGTCATCGGCGGCTGTGCGATGGCCTTCATGAACGCGGTCGGCTACGACGCCATGGCGCTCGGCAATCACGAGTTCGACAACGGTCGCGACGCGGCCGAGGCGCTGATCGCCATGGCGCGCTTCCCGGTGCTCGCCGCCAATCTGCACGAGGAGGTCGGGGAGGCGAGCGGGGCCGGAGGGACCCGTCCCTTCCTGCCCGGTCACGTCATCCTCGAGCGCGGCGGCCTGCGGGTCGGCGTGATCGGGCTGATCCTCGACGATCTGGCCGCCGTCGTCGCTGCCGAGCCGATCCGCGGCCTGGAGATCGAGTCGACGGTCGACGCCGCCCGGCGCGAGGTGGCGGCGATCGATCCCGGGACCGACCTCATCATCGTCGTCCTGCACGCCGGCCTGGCGGCGGCGGAGCGGCTGGCGTCAGCCGTCGACGGGATCGACGTCGTGGTCGCGGGGCACGACCACCGACGGGTCGAGGAACCTCGCCAGGTCAACGGGGCGCTCATCATCGAGTCCGGCAGCCAGCTGGCCAATGCCGGGCGGCTCGACATGCGCGTCGAGGGCGACCGGATCGTCGAGCACCGGTACGAGCTCGTGCTGCTCGAGGCCGACCGCGTGACCCGCGCCCGGCCTGCGGTGCGCACGGTGCATGCCGACTGTGACGCCGCCGTACAGGCCGAGTATGGTCAGGTGATCGCCACCCTCGCCCGACCGCTGGAGCGCGTCAGCGACGGTGAGTCGAACGTCGGCAACTGGGTGACCGACGCGATGCGGGCTGCCGCCGGCACCGACTTCGCAGTGACCAATTCGAGCGGTCTGCGCGCCGACCTCGAGGCCGGTCCGCTGACCCGCCTCGACATTCACCGCCTGCTGCCGTTCCGGAACGTGTTGTCCACCTTCCGCTGCACCGGGCACGATCTCGTCACGCTGGCGCAGCGCAACGCGGCGGCCGCGTTGGGGCACGGCTCGTTCCTGCAGCTCTCCGGGATCCGGTTTACGTACGACAACCAGGGGGAGGTGCACGACGTGATGGTCGGCGACGTGCCGGTCGATCTCGATCGCACCTATACCGGGGCGACCAACGATTACCTTCTGTTCAGCCAGGCCGAGCGCTATCTCGGCTTCGTTCCCGGGGGGCGGGAGCGCACGGCCCGGCTGATCTCCGATCTGCTGAGCGCGACCGCGGCCGGCGAGGGGCGTATCGACGCCCGGATCGATGGCCGGGTCCGCAGGCTCGCTCGCGAGGCGGCGACCGGCGAGCCGGTCACGGCCAACGAGTGAAGGGGGTGCCGGGCCCTGCGGCCCCGCCCAACGATCCCGCCGGGCCGGAATGCGCGGCGGGGATTTCCGGACGAGGCATGTCGGGACGCATCCCGGCGTCGCATCGATGAGTGACACGCAACGCAAGACAGCTCAGGAGGGCATTGAGACCATGACTGCTACCAGGATCCTGACGGCCACCATGCTGATGCTCGTCGCGGCCAGCGCCGCGTTCGCGCAGGTCGACGTCCGCATCAGCGAGATCCGCATCGACCAGCCGAGCACCGACGTCGACGAGTACGTCGAGCTCGCCGGCACGCCCGGCGCCAGCCTCGACGGGCTCACCTACATCGTGATCGGCGACGGCTCGAACGCCTGCGGCCAGATCGAGAACGTGACCGACCTGACCGGTCAGCAGATCCAGGCCGACGGTTTCCTGTCGATCGGCGACAGCGGCACCTCGGGCCAGCACGTTTTCTCCTATGACGTCGAGCTCGATCTCAACTTCGAGAACTCCGACAACGTCACCCACATGATCGTCTCGGGCTTCACCGGTGCCAACGGTGACGACACGGACGTCGACGACGACTGCGTCATGGACAACATGCCGTGGGCCGCGATCATCGACGACGTGGCGCTGTGGGAGGGCACCCAGCCGGAGTGCTCGGGCAGCGACGAGTGCTGGTACTCGAGCACCGTCGTCGGTCCGGACGGCAGCTTCGTGCCGGGTCACGTCTATCTCTGCCCCGAGGGCTGGCTGATCGGTCAGTTCGACCCAGTCGGTGGCAGCGATACGCCGGGTGATCCCAACGACTGTCCGGTGCCGGTCGAGCCCAGCACCTGGGGCAAGGTCAAGTCGTTCTACAACGACTGATCCGCTCGGTCCACTGGCCTGGGCCAGTGAAATCGTGCTTCACGCACGGTGGTTCGCTGGTACCATGTGCCGGCCGTGGTGAGTGGTCGCGGGAGGCCCCGTCGGTCTCCCGCGACCGCCGCCCAGGGCCGCGCAACCGACGCGGTGCCCGGACGGTGCCGGCGTCGCATCCCCTGTGAAAGCGAAGATGCAGGTGCAGGTCCTTCGTCTTCTCCCCCGTCCGACAGCCTGGGTCTCCGATCACGGCGAGCCGGTTCCCGTGCGCCGGGTGCCTGCCCGACCCTTCCTCGTCGCGCTCGGCACCCTCCTCCTCGTCCTTGCTGCCGGTGTGGCCGATGCCGCCCAGCTGTCAGGCACCGTACGCTCGGCCGAGGACGGCGAACCGCTGCCGTTCGCCAACGTCGTCGTGGTCGGTACCACCTATGGAGCGGTCACCGAGAACGACGGGACCTTCGTGCTCGAGGTGCCGGCCGGTCGCTACCAGGTCATGGCGACCTATGTGAGCTACAGCTCGTCGACGCAGCAGGTCACCGTCGGTCGCGACGGGGCGACGGTCGAGTTCCGGCTCGATCCCGAGGCGACCGAGATGTCGGAGATCACGATCTACGGGCAGCGCGAGCTGGTGGACGTGACGCGCACTTCGACGGTCCGCAGCGTCGGTGGCGAGCAGGCGCGGTCGATGCCGGTCGACGAGGTCCAGGCGGTGGTCGGCCGGCAGGTCGGCGTGTCGCTCTACGACGACGAGATCTTCATCCGCGGCGGGCGCTACGACGAGGCGGTGTTCGTGGTCGACGGCGTCGTGGTCAAGGACTACGTGTCCGGACAGTCGCGGGCCGGCGATCTGAGCTCGCAGTCGCTGGCCGAGGTCAATGTGCTGACCGGCGGCTACGCGGCCGAGTATGGCCAGGCGCTCTCCGGCGTCATCAACGTCACGACGCGCGAGGGCGGCGACGAGCACCACGGCTACATCGGCTGGACGACCGATCATCCCGGCGGCGACTGGGACGGGTTCCGGAGCGACATCACCACCCTGTCGCTCGAGGGGCCGCTGTTCCGCGACGACTCGCCGCGGTTGCTGGGCGGCCTGCGCCTCCCCGGCCGCATGACCTACTTCGTGCAGGTCGAGGGCAGGATCTCCGACACCTACCTGCCGGGCTGGTCGCAGAGCGGTCCGCCGCGCCGCTCGAGCTATGTCGACAGCTTCCTCGGTCACCTGTTCAGCTACGGGAGCAACCTGGCGACGCGCGCCGACAGCGACTGGCAGTTCCTGGGCAAGTTCGCCTGGAAGATGTCGCCGACCGACAAGCTGAGCCTGAGCCTGAACAAGACGCTCGGCATCAACTCCGGCTTCTTCTACCGGCAGATCATCCGGCGCGACCCGACCTCGAGCACCAACTACCCGTGGCAGTTCCAC
>JASFRE010000496.1:0-3640 GCA_050115055.1 Candidatus Eiseniibacteriota bacterium
CGCCAGGTCCCCAGTCGCGGAGAGCATCGTGCGCCTCGTCGCCTGTCCCGCCTGCCATGCCCAGTACGACGTCACGACGTACGAGACGTCCGGGACGTCGAGCGTGCGCTGCCACTGCGGCGAGTCCGTACCGATCGTCGAGGCGCGCGCGGTCGACGCCCACATCCAGCGCTGCTCCTCCTGTGGCGCCGGCCTCGAGAACGGCGCCGCGCAGTGCGGGTTCTGCGGGTCAGTCGTCGAGCGAGACGCGCGGCGCCTGAGCCTCATCTGTCCCGAGTGCTTCGCACGGAATGCCGACCGGGCTCGCTTCTGTGCGGCCTGCGGCGTCGCCTTCAAGCCCCAGGCGGTACCCGACGAGACCGTCGCACATGGCTGCCCGTGCTGCGAGCGCGTCATGACCCGCCGCTCGATCGGCGGCGTGCGGGTCGAGGAGTGCACGCGCTGCCACGGGCTCTGGGTCCCCGGCGAGAGCTTCGAACGGCTGATCGAGCGAGCGGTGACCGCGCAGCGCGAGGCGGCGGCCAGCGCCATGCTGACCGGCCTGGGCAACGCACGCCGCGTGCGCCGCAAGCGGCGGTCGGAGTTCTCCGCCACGGTCTCGTATCGACGCTGTCCGGTGTGCGAGGCGCGCATGCATCGCAAGAACTTCGGCCGGCGATCCGGCGTGATCGTCGACTGGTGTCGCGGCCATGGCACCTGGCTCGACGCCGACGAGCTCGAGGACATCGCCGCCTTCATCCTGCGTGGCGGGCTCGCGGCGTCGCGCGCGCCGGGCGCCGGAGCCGGTGGACACGGCGCCGGCCAGGGTCTGTTCGCCGCTGCCCTCGGCGGCGGCAAGCCGCTCTCTGGTGAACAGGTCGAGGCGCTGCTGCGCGTGGAACGTCAGTTCGAGGAGGCTCGTGACGAGAGCGCCCGCCGTGCACGGCGCATCCGTCACCGTCTCGGCCATCGACACGGAGGAGGAGGCGGCGGCTGGCGCCGCACCCTCGGCGACCTGCTCGAGGGGCTCCTGGGCGACTGATCCGGCGCGCGCGGCCCCGACCGCTCGCCCGACCGGAGGATTCACGATGGGCTTCATCAACAAGCTTCGCGCCGAACTGGTCGACATCATCGAATGGGTCGACGACAGCCGTCACACCCTGGTCTGGCGCTTTCCCCGCTACCACAACCAGATCAAGAATGGGGCGCAGCTGGTGGTCCGTCCGGGACAGGTGGCGGTGTTCGTGCACCAGGGGAAGATCGCCGACCTCTTCCAGCCCGGCACCCACACGGTGCACACCAACAATCTGCCGGTCCTGAGTACATTGCAGGGGTGGCGTCACGGATTCGACAGCCCGTTCAAGGCGGAGGTCTACTTCGTCTCGACGCGCCAGCTGACGGAGCTCAAGTGGGGAACCCCCAACCCGGTGATCCTTCGCGACCCGGACTTCGGGCCGCTCCGCGTCCGCGCCTTCGGCACCTACACGCTGCGTGCCCATGACCCCTCTGCCCTGTTGCGCGAGCTGGTCGGCACCGACCAGTCGTTCGAGACCGAAGAGATCACGGTGATGCTGCGCTCGACCATCGCCACCGCCTTCGCCGAGGTCGTGGCGCGCTCGGGCATCAGCATCCTGGACCTGGCATCGAGCTACTCGGCGCTCTCCGAGGAGCTCCGGACGGCCGTGGTCGAGCGGATCGACGACGAGTTCGGCCTGGACATGCCGCAGCTCTGGATCGTCAACGTGTCGGTGCCGGAGGAGGTCGAGCGGGCGCTCGACGCGCGCTCGAGCATGGGCGTGGTCGGCAACCTCGCCATGTACCAGCACTACCAGATCGGCCACGCGATCCCGGAGGCCGCGGCGAATCCGGCCGGCGGGCTGGCCGGCGCCGGCCTCGGACTGGGCATGGGGATGGCGGTCGCCGGGCAGATGCTGCCGGGCGGCGCACCGGGTCAGGGGCCGGGCGCGGGCGGCGCGCCCTCGATGATGTCACCGGTGCCAGGGCCGGCGCCCGGAACCGTCGGGGCCGGCAGCGCCGCGACGGCGCCGTCGCGGGGCGAGCCGACGGTGGCGACGCACGACACCGCTCCCGGACCGAGCGGCGTGGGTCCGGCACCGCACGCACGGCACCGGATGTGGCACTTCGTCGAGGACGGACGGACGCTGGGGCCGCTCGAGACCACGCAGCTCGTCGAGGCGATCGTCCAGAACCGGGTGCAGCCCGAGACGCTCGTCTGGACCGAGGGAATGCGTGGCTGGACCCAGGCCTCACAGGTCGCCGAGCTGACCTATCTGTTCAAGACGGTGACGCCGCCACCGCCGCCGCCGCTGCAGAGCGACTAGTCGCCTGACGCATCGACTCCCCTGTCGCGGGCTGGCCGGGTCCGTGGACGCGTGCTACCGTCCCGGACCATGCCAGCCCTGCATGCCGCCGACTGGGCGGTGCTCGCCCTCTACGCCGCCGTCGTCGTCGGCCTTGGCATCCTGGCCCGGCACCGGCAGCGCGACACCGATGAGTTCTTCCTCGGGGGCCGTGACCTCCCGTGGCTGCTGGTGGGAGCGTCGATCCTCGCCACCGCCTTCAGCGCCACCTCGTTGCTCGGTGGCCCCGGCGAGGCGTTCGGCCACGGTCTTCTCTGGCTGCAGCTGCAGCTGGGTGATCTCCTGGCGATCCTCGTGGTCGCCGTGCTCTTCATCCCCTTCTTTCGCGGCCTCGCGCTGCGCACCGCCTACGAGTACCTCGAGCGCCGCTTCGGGCCGGCCGCTCGCACCGCTGGTAGCGTGCTCTTCCAGCTCCAGGTGCTCTTCCGCACCGGGATCCTGGTCTACGGTCCGTCCCTGGCGCTCGCCACCCTGACGGACATCGACGTCGGCTGGGCGATCGTCGTCGTCGGGGTGATCGCGACCGTCTACACCGTCCTGGGCGGGATCACCGCCGTCGTCTGGACCGATGTCCTGCAGCTCGCGGTCGTGCTCGGCGGGCTCGTACTGACCGCCATCGCCATCGCCGGTGCCGTGCCGGGCGGCTTCGGCGGCGCCCTCCAGATGGCGGCGGGCGGGGAGCGACTGCGACTCGTCGATCCGTCGCTGCCGGTCACGTCGGTGCGCTCCATCGCCGGCGCGGTGATCGGCTACGGTCTCCTGTCGCTATCGGTGGCCGGCACCAACCAGCAGCCGGTGCAGCGCTACCTGAGCTGCCGCTCGGTGGGCGCCGCCCAGCGCGCCGCCCTGCTCGGCTGGTTCGTCGGCCTCGTGGTCACGGCCACCACGCTGGTGGTCGGCGTGATGCTCTACGCCTTCTACCAGGTGCATGCCGGGGCGCTGCCCGAGGGGACCGCGGCGGACGCCGTGTTCCCACACTTCATCGCCACCGAGCTACCGGTGGGCGTCGCCGGGTTGCTGGTCGCCGCCATCTTCGCCGCCGCCATGTCCAGCCTCGACTCGGCACTCAACTCCCTCGCGACCGCGTCGGTGGTCGACGTCTACCAGCGCTTCGTGCGCCGGGACGCGCCCGATCGCCACTACCTCCGCGTGGCGCGCTGGCTGACGGTCGGCTGGGGCGTGCTCGGCATCGCGGTCGGGCTCTACGTCGCAGGGCGCGGCGGTCTTCTCGAGATGGCGGTGCGCTACATGAACTACTTCGCCGGACCGCTGCTGGGGCT
>JASFRE010000497.1:0-3637 GCA_050115055.1 Candidatus Eiseniibacteriota bacterium
CGACCGGCCTCGCGGTCGAGATCGAGGCCGAGGGGCGCGACGCCCGCGCGATCCTGGATGGCCTGCGCCGGGGTCCGCTGACGCTGCACGGGCGTTACGTGAGCATCTCGGGTCTGGCGCCACCGGCCGGAGTGGAGGCCCTGGGCTACGCGGCGCTCAGCCGGGGGTATGTCGGTCTCCGCCGCGTCCGGGATCGCCTGAGGCAGTGGCGCGCGAGGAGGGCGGGATGATGGACCAGGTGGCCGGTCCGCGGCGCCACCACATCGTGCAGCTCATCGAGACCGGCGGCCCCGGCGGTGCCGAGCGCGTTCTCGTGAGCCTCGCCGAACGGCTCGCCGCCGGTCCCGACACGACCGTCTCGGTCGGGCTCCTGAAGGAGGGCTGGCTCGCCCGCGAGCTGCGCGGCCGCGGGCTCGAGCCGCACCTCCTGGCGCTGCGTCACGCCATCGACCTCGGGTTCCTGCGAGCGCTGACCCGGCACCTGCGCGCGGTGGGCGCCGGGCTGGTGCACGCACACGAGTTCGCGATGAACCTCTACGGCACGCTGGCCGGTCGGATCGCCGGCCTCCCGGTCGTCGCCACCGTGCACGGACGCAACTACTACGCCGATGCCGGCCGGCGGGTGGCGGCCATGCGGCTGCTGCCACGACTCGGTGCCTCGGTGGTGGCGGTGTCGAGCGACATCCGCGATTTCCTGGTGAACGAGCTCGGCGTGCGACCGGTGCGGGTCATCCCGAACGGTATCGACGTCGCACGTTACCGGAGTGGCGACCGCGCGGCCGCCCGCCGCGCCCTCGGCATCCCCGACGACGTCTTGCTGGTGGGGACGGTCGGCAATCTCTACCGCGTCAAGGGGCATGCGGTGCTCGTCGAGGCGGTGGCGCGGCTCGGGGATCCGCGGGTGCACATCGCCGTCGCTGGCCGCGGCGAGGAGGAGCGGGCACTGCGTGCGCTGGCAGCCACCTGTGACATGGAGAAGCGGCTGCACCTGCTGGGATTCCGGGACGATGTGCCGCTTCTCCTGGCTGGATTCGATCTCTACGCCCTGCCGTCATTTTCCGAGGGGCAGTCGCTGGCACTCATCGAGGCCATGGCGGCCGGCTTGCCGATCGTCGCCACCGCGGTCGGCGGCAATCCGGAGATCCTCAAGGACGGCGAGCACGGGCTGCTGTGCCCGGCGGGGGAGGCCGCGAGCCTGGCGGCCTGCATCGGCCGTCTGCTCGCGGCGCCGGCCGAGGCCGCGGCGCTCGGACGGGCGGCCGGCGTGCGGGCCGAGCGCGAGTTCAGCCTCGAGACCATGGTGCGGCGCTACCGCGCCCTCTACGCCGAGCGCGGTCTGGGGGGCGGATGATGATCGACGCTCCGCGGGTGCTCGAGGAGACGCGGCTGGCCGGCGCCGAACACCGGGCGCCGGCGCCGGTGCTGCACGTCCGCTCCTCGGGCGGGATCTTCGGCGCCGATCGTATCGTGCTCGGGCTCTGTGCCGAGCTCGGGAAGCATGGCTACGACGCGGTCCTGGTGCCACTCGTCGAGCGCGACGGCTCCGGGCGCGAGCTGGCGGCGGCGGGGGCGGCGCAGGGTGTCGGGGTCGAGGCGCTCGAGGTGGGCTGGGCCTACGACCTGCTCGGCCCGGCGCGACGTCTGGCCCGGCTCGCCGCGGCGCGCGGCGCCCGCATCATCCACGCCCACGACTATCGCAGCGACCTGCTCACCGCCCTGGCGCGCGGTCCCTGGAAGCGCGTCACGACGTTGCACGGCTGGGTCGGCACGAGCTGGGCGCTGCGCCTGAAGGAGTGGCTCGATGCGCGCCTCGTCCGGAGCTTCGATCAGGTCATCTGCGTCTCGGCGGCACTCGCCGCACGCGAGCGCCGGCATGGCCTGCGACGGTCGGTGGTGATCCCGAACGGCATCGACCTGTCGCCACTCGACGCGGCAGCGACCTCGGATCCCGCGCCGCTGCGTCGTGAGCTCGGCATCGAGTCGCCGGCGCCGGTCATCGGAGCGATCGGCCGCTTGAGCGCCGAGAAGGGCTACGACACGCTGCTCTACGCCGCCGCGCGCCTGATCGGTGACGGCCGCGACCTCACCGTGTTGCTCGTCGGCGACGGTCCCGAGGCGGCGGCGCTGCGCGGGCTGGGCGACCAGCTCGGGCTCGGCGAGCGCCTGTGCATGCCGGGCCTGCGGCGCGATGCCGCACGTCTCTATCCGTTGCTCGACGTCTTCTGCATGCCGTCGCGCCGCGAGGGGCTGCCGCTCGCCCTGCTGGAGGCGCTGGCCGCCGGC
This sequence comes from Candidatus Eiseniibacteriota bacterium, assembly GCA_050115055.1. Classification (GTDB taxonomy): domain Bacteria; phylum Eisenbacteria; class RBG-16-71-46; order CAVPCR01; family CBDCWB01; genus JASFRE01. The sequence goes on from JASFRE010000497.1 coordinate 2,284, forward strand.
TGTGCGGCGGTGGTGACGCCGGTGGGTGGTATTCCCGAGGTCGTCGACGAGGTGCCGCCGGTGGCGGCGCTGGTGCCGCCCGACAGCCCCGAGGCGCTGGCCGATGCGATCGTCCGCCTGCTGGATGACGAGACGGTGCGCGTGCTGCTCGGCCAGGCCGGGCGCGCGCGCGTCGCCGCGGCGTTCTCCACCGAGCGCATGACGCGCGACGTCGCCGCCGTGTACGATGCCCTGCTGGAAGGCCGGCCGCACGGCGCGCACCCCGCGCGGCGCGAGGAGACAGGGCGGCCAGCCGGCGACCTCCACGATGCCGGCGCCCCCGGAGACGACCCCGAGCCTGGCAGGAGTGGCCCGTCCCCATGCTGAACGCGTTCACCGTCGACGTCGAGGAGTACTTCCAGGTCCACAACTTCGAGGACCGGATCCGGCGCGATAGCTGGCCGGAGCGTGAGAGTCGCCTCGCCGGAGCGCTTGACCGGCTGCTGGCGCTGCTCGAGCGTCACCGGGTTCGCGGTACCTTCTTCATCCTGTGCTGGGACGACGCGCGCATGCGCCCGTTCGTGCGTGCCATCCGGGACGCCGGACACGAGCTCGCGTCGCACGGCTCGTCGCATCGGCTGGTCTACGATCAGGACCCGGCGACCTTCCGGGCCGAGGTCGAGCGGTCGAAGGCCTACCTCGAGGAGGTCTCCGGCCAGCCGGTGCTGGGCTACCGGGCACCGTCCTACTCGGTCACCGGCCGGTCGCTCTGGGCACTGGCCGAGCTGGCCCGGGCCGGCTTTCGCTACGATTCCTCGATCTACCCGATGCGCCGGCGCCGCTACGGGATCCCCGGCGCGCCGCGCCATCCCCACCGGCGCCCCGAGGGGCTCGTCGAGTTCCCACTCACCACCTGGCGCTGCGGTCGGTTCAACGTGCCGGCGGCCTCCGGCGCCTACCTGCGCCTGTTGCCGCTGGCGATCTCGGTGCGCGCCATCCGCCAGCACAACGCGGCCGGTCATCCCGCCGTCGTCAACGTTCACCCGTGGGAGCTCGACCCGGCGCAGCCCCGGGTCAGCGGTGGCTATCTGGGCGGTCTCACGCATTACTGGAACCTGCACCGGACCGAGGCGCGCCTCGATGCCCTGCTGGGGCGCTTCCCGTTCACCACGATGCGCGAGTGCCTCGAGCGCGCCGGCTGGCTGGGGGCGGACGGCGCCGGGCCGGGCACCATGGCGGCGCGATCCGCCGAGGGAGCGAACGGCGCCACCCTCGACGCCGCGTCCGGCCCGGCTTGACGTGCGGCTCGCCCATCGCCTAGCGTTGCCGCGGTTCGTGTCGCTAGCACGGCCGCGCCAGCGGCGCCCGTGCGTGG
>JASFRE010000498.1:0-3618 GCA_050115055.1 Candidatus Eiseniibacteriota bacterium
CGTCGAACATCGCCCCATTCCAGCAACAAGTACAAGTGAAAGACGTTAGCAGGAAGCCCGGCCAGCGGACAAGCGGAAACTCCGGCGCCGCCGTGGCCCGGGGCCAGCACTGGCCACCACCACGCCGTCTCGGCTCAGCGCTCGCCCGCCCGGGCGACGCTCACCGCCTGGCGCAGCCGGCGCAGGTTGGCCGTCGCCCCGCCCTGGCCGAAGACGGCGCTGCCGGCCACCAGGATCTCGGCGCCGGCCGCGACCAGCCGCGGCGCCGTCTCGGTGCTGACGCCGCCGTCGACCTCGAGGGCGAAATCGAGCCCCCGCTGGCGCTTGAGTTCCGCCGCCTGGCGCACCTTGGGGAGCACGTCGTCGCGGAACGCCTGGCCGCCGAAACCGGGCTGGACGGTCATGACCAGCAGCAGGTCGATCGCCGCCAGGAGCCCGGTGGCGGCGACGAGGGGCGTCGCCGGGTTGATCGACAGGCCAGGCGCGGCGCCCAGCGCGCGGATGCGCTCGAACAGCGGCCGCGGGTCGGCCACGGTCTCCTGGTGCACGGTGAGGAAGTCGGCGCCCGCCTTCCGGAACGGCTCGATGAAGGCGGCCGGGTCGGTCACCATCAGGTGCACGTCGAGCGGCAGATCGGTCACCCGCCGCACCGCCGCCACGACTGCCGGACCGATGGTCAGGTTGGGCACGAAGTGGCCGTCCATCACGTCGAGGTGCACGAGGTCTGCGCCCCCCGCCACGGCCGCCTGGACCTCGTCGGCCAGGTGACCGAAGTCGGCGGAGAGGATCGATGGCGCCAGCCGGACGCCGGTGGTTCCAGATGCGTTCACGGTTCCTCGCTCGCCAGACGCCGCGATCCGGCGTCGCCTAGCGCCAGCGCCCGCGGCCGCTCGCCGACACGTCGACCTCGATCACGTCCTGCGGCCGGATGCGCCCACCGGCCGCCGGGCGCTGGCCGACGATCTCTCCCGGTGGTGCCGAGTAGTCGCCCTCGGCCGGCACCGCCACCAGCCGGATCCCCGACCGCTCGAAGAAGGCACGCACGTCGGTCAGCTGGCGACCGCGCAGCTCGGGCACCAGGAACGACACCGGGCGCGGACCGAGGCTGACCAGGAGATCGACGGCCGTCCCCGGCGCCACCAGCGTACCGGCCTCCGGCGCCGCGGAGATGATGCGGTCCTTGCCGACCTCCTCGTGATGGGTGTGGGCCTGGCGGCCGAGTCTGAGCCCGGTCCGCGACAGCGACACCTGTGCCTCGCGGTAGGGCACGCCACGCAGGTCGGGGATGACCAGCCCCTCCCGCCCGTAGGAGATCGCGATGTCGATCGCGTGCCCCGCCTTGACCTTGGCCAGCGGCTCGGGAGACTGGTCGACCACGAAACCGTCCGGGTAGACCGAACTGAAGCGCTGCTCGCGGCTCCCGAGTTCGAGCCCCTCTTCCTGCAGGATGGCGATGGCCTGCTCGAGCGTCCGACCGATCAGGTCGGGCACCTGCACCTCGGAGCCATGCCCGATCAGGGTCGGCATGACGAGGTAGTTGAAGACGACGACGCCGACGAAGAAGCCACCCACCGCGAAGCCGAGGATGCGGAACGCGCCGAACAGCAGCGTCCGGCGCCTGCGGCTGGCACCCCCTGCGCCCCCCGTCTCGCCTGACCGACTCGTGGCTGGCATGGCCCTCCCACGCGCGGGGCCGAGTTCCGGTCCCGCTGCCAGGCTGGAACCTACGTCCCGGACGCGTCGTCGTCAATCGGGCGATCCGCCGGCCGCCGGTCAGCAGCCGCCTGGCGGTCCTCGCCGGCACCCTCGTGCGGCATGCCGCGGCCGGCGGCGCCGTCGCGCGTAGCGGTGGGGGGAACGTGTCGGAGCCGCACGCCGAACACGCCGTCGGCGCCGTACTCGTCGTGCAGGACCCGGTAGCAACCGCGGGACTCCACCACCGCCGCCGGAAAGCCGGGCCCGGGGCGCTCGACCTGGAAGGCGGGATGCCGCTCGAGAAAGTCGTCGAGCTGCGTCTCGCACTCCTCCGGCTCGAAGCTGCAGACCGAGTAGACGATCGCACCGCCGGCACGCACGAGACGCGCCGCGCGCGCCAGCAAGTCGGCCTGCAGCTCCACCATCTCCGCCAAGAGCTCCGGGCTCTTGCGCCAGCGGGCGTCGCTCCGCCGGCGCAGGACGCCCAGCCCCGAGCACGGGGCATCGACCAGCACCCGATCGAAGCGCGTCTCGCGTCCGAAGCTGCGCCCGTCGGCACAGACCAGCGCCACCCCATCGTGTCCCAGCCGTCGCATGCCCTGGCGGGTGCGGCGCGCGCGCGCGGGCACCAGCTCGACGCCGACCACCAGCGCCTGGCCGCGTGCCAGCTCGACCAGGTGCGACAGCTTGCCTCCCGGCGCCGCGCACAGATCGAGGATGCGCTCGCCAGGTCGCGGGTTGACCAGCAACCCCACGAGGGCCTCGCCCTCGTCCTGCACCGTCACCCAGCCATCGGTGAAGACGCCGCTCGCGAACAGTCCGGCTCCGGCCGGCAGGCGCAGGCAACTGTCGCAGAGCCGCCCCGGCGCGGCCTCGATGCCGGCGGCGCGCAGCCGTTTCAGGATCGCATCGCGGCTCGCGCGCAGGCGGTTGACGCGCACCGTCACCGCTGCCGGCTGGTTGTTGGCGCTCAGCAGCGCGGCGGCGCGCTCGTAGCCGTAGCGCGCCACCCAGCGCTCGACGATCCAGTCAGGGTGCGACTCGAGCACTCCCAGGTGGGCGATCGGCTGGCTCTCGCGATCCGGGAACGGCATGCCTGCCAGGGCATCCGGAAGCCGCCGGAGGACCGCATTGACCAGACCGGCGGTGCCGGGATGACCGTACTTGCGCGCCAGGCGGACGGTCTCGTCGACCGCCGCGTGCCGCGGCACACGATCCAGGAACAGGAGCTGGTAGATGCCGAGTCGCAGGCACAGACGGATCCAGACCGGTAACCCCGCGCGATCGACGCGCAGCAGGTGATCGGCAACCCAGTCGAGGCGTCGCTGCATGCGCAGCGTGCCCTGGACGAGTTGCGTCACCAGACGGCGATCGACCTCGCTCAGCGCTCCGCGCTGCAGGCGCTCCTCCAGCAGGCGGTCCGCGAAGGCGCGGCGGCTCTCCACCTCGAAGAGGATGCGAAGCGCCAGCTCGCGGGCACCGCCCGGCGGCGCTGCCGGCTGCCCCGCCGCTCCCTCCCCGGCGACTACCGTGGCGCCCGGCGTGTCGAAACGCCGCACTCCCGGATCATGGTCGCCGGGTCGCGGGCGCCGTCCCTCGCTTCGCGCCGCACCGCCAGGCTGGCGCCGTCGCGCCCGCTCGCCGCCGGGGCGCCGGCCGTCCCGTGGCGAGCGTCCGGCGGGGCCGCCGGAGCGGCGCCGTGCCGGCTTTCTGCCCTCGGGGGCACCACGCGACGGCCCCCCTTCTCGCTGCCGTCTCGGACCCCGCCGACCACCTTGCATGACCCGGTCACCTCCGCGACCACCCTCACCGCGCACCGCCCACCGGCCGCGGCCACTCCAGATCCGGCGGCACCGGCAGGCTCTCGAAGCGATCACCGGCTCCGAGGCGCCGTCCGCGGGCGAATGCCGCGCCCGACATCAC
>JASFRE010000499.1:0-3607 GCA_050115055.1 Candidatus Eiseniibacteriota bacterium
ACCTCCTGCCCGAACCCTGCTCAGATGGCACCGACGCGCACCGCGGCCTCGCCGGCAGCACGCAAGAAGATCGGATCGGGGCGCAGGGCATGCTCCCGCAGGCATGCCTCGGTCAGCTTGATGGTGTGCGCACCGCCTGCCTGCACGGCGCGATCGATGAGCTCCTGGTGATTCTCGATGAGTGGCTCGACCTCATTCCCCACCCACGGCTGGCCCGCCGCCTTGCCGGCGCTGCGCTCCGCCCCGCCCTCCGTTGCCGGGTCACCTCCGGTGCCGCCCACACCCGCCGGTCCTGGCGGCACGTACCTGGCGTGTAGCGCCGCGCATGCCTGCCAGGCATAGCGGACCGTGAGCACGGCGTCAGGCACGGAGAGGAACGGCAGCAGGATCCGGGTGGCGCTCGAGGCAGTGACCGCGTGCAGGAGCGCGATCGTGTTCCGCCGATTCACGACGAAGACCCTGGCGAACGTCGCCGTGAGCTGGCTCAGCAGTTCGAGCGGCGGAGTCGTCGCGTCGACCAGATCGATCACGCCTCGAAAGGCGAGGTCGTCGTCCAGACACCGGAGCTGGTCGGCAATGAGCCCGCTCGTGCCCTTCGCACCGCTTGCGCTCGTCGCCCGCGGCACCCGGTGCAGTGCCGCCTCCGGCGTCAGCTTCTTGGTGTGCCCGCTCGGACTTCCGGGTAGCACCTGGTAGGCCGCCGCCCAGTAGGCGAGCCCTTCCGCCAGCTCCCACCGCCGCGCCGGCGTCTCGGCGCGCTCGAGGCTGCGTATCGCATGCGCCGTGCGCAGCATGCCGTGCGCCGCGGCGGCGATGACCGCCGGAGCGAGACGGGGCAGCCAGCGGCGTACCACCTCGTGCCATGACGACTCGGCGAGCTCGCCCCCGAAGAGGACGACCCAGTCCGCCCACCGCGTCGGGTCGCCCAGCGCCTCGCGCCATCTGCCCGCCTCGATCCGCTGACGCGGTGAGGGGCGTACCTCCAGTCGCTTGCGATAGACCTCTGCCCACGCCAGCGCCACGTCCGCGCGCCCCAGCGCGATCAGCGCCTCGGCCGCCATGGGACCGTGGTTCGACAGTCCGCCGGAGAACTCCGGCGCGGTGTCGCGCAGCACGTGCAAGATCTCGTCCATCGTCACGTCGCGCGAGCTGGAGGACATCGCGGGCCCCCGTGTCGTGTCATTCGATCCGCACGTGCGGTCGGTCAGGTCCGTCCGCACGGTGACGGCCGGCGGCTCTCGTGGACCGGTTCCCCGTGCGCGCCGGGCCGCGGATTGATCGTGCCTGTGGCCGGCGCCGCTGGCAAGATCCGCCGCCGTGCCACCAACCTGCAACCTGGAACCACCCGGTCGCGCTGCTGCCGCTCGGAGCAGTCCGCTGCGCCCTTGCGTGCGACGACGAGTCGCCCCTCGACGTCGAGCTGCCGGCGTATGACCTGGTCTTCGAGGACTCCTCGACCTCGACCCCCGAGCGGCTGCGACGCAACGTCGACACCGGCCTGCCGGAGCGACTCCTGCCCTCCGGGAACCGGGTCCAGGATCCGGCGCTCCCGCCGGCCGGGACGCTCATCGCGTTCGTCGTCTGACGACGCGTAGCCGGTCGGCGACATCTACGTGATGTGGCGGGACGGCTCTGCCGTGACCCGGCTGACCGACGCGCCGGCCTTGGACGATCCGCCGTCCTGGTCACCAGACGGTCGCCGCTTCGCGTTTCGCCGCGATCGCTCCGGTCGCGACGGCGACATCCGGGTGATGGAGGCCGATGGCAGCAATCGGGTCAACCTGACGCCGGATCCGCTTCCGGGTGTCACGGATGAGCGCTCGACGGGCGGTACAACCACGACCGCGCATGTCTCAACCGTCAGGCGACTGGATCGATCTGCGAGCTGTCCCCCGTCCCCTGCACTCACGAGCGAGTCGTCACGCCGATCGCAGATCGGGTGGTGGAGAGTCTCTTCAGCCGCGGCGATGCGCGGTTCATCCAGAAGCACGACAAAACGCACCACCCCATCGTCTCTCCGGCAGAGAACCGAGCCCGCTGACCGCGGGCGAGGTCCTGGAGGCGCACGATCTCCTGCTGTTCCGGGCACCGACCGACGGCGAGGAGCTCACCGATTGGCCGATCGAGGCGGTCGGACCTGACCGATCTGCCGTGCTCTCATCCCGCGCCTGACCTGACGCAGGCCCGCTAGCTGCCGCCGCCGATCACCGCGCTCCCGTTCTGGCTGCGCAGGGTCATCGCCTTGTCGATGACCATCGACTCATTGTAGGTTCCGGCCTCGATGTGGACATTTTGCGTCCGCTCGACTGCGAAGACACCCTTGATCACGCGCGTGAACGGTTGCGCGAGGGTCCCCAGCTCGAAGCCGCCGAAGGCGGCGTCGACGTAGATGTCGGTCGGGTCCGAGGGCGCGAGCATCGGCTGGACGTAGGGCCAGGCCAGGTCCAGACGACCGTAGGAGGCCGCGAATCCGTCGTCACAGTTGCCGCTGGCCTCGCTCAGCGTCCCGCGCACGCCTCCCCCGTCATCCATCCCCGGTGATCCGGAGCTGCCCGGCTCGAGGGCGCCGTCGCCCAGTGCCACCGACATGCGCCAGCGCCCAGGCGATGGCGCCGTCCGGGTGCCGAAGGTGATGCGCTTGTAGGTGCCGGCCGGGTGACTGATGCCGATCGCGTCGACGCCCTCCGGCCAGAAGCCGTTGTTCCAGCCCAGGAGGAAGGCACCGCCGGGCAGCGTCGACTCGAGCCCCAGGAGCATCCAGTCAGCGTGCATGTCGGGCGTCGTGGCGATCACGGCCACGGCCGAGGTCTGCGGCAGCGTCGACGGCGCCGGCGGTGTGCCATTGCACACGTTCGCCTGGTAAAACCAGGTCACCGTCGCGGACTCGACGTTCGTGTCGCGAACGCCGCAGTGCCGGGCGGTCTCGAAGATCGGCGTGAGGTCACCCGGAATCCGATTGAGCAAGCAACCGGAGCAGAAGTAGCTGTAGGGAAACTCGATGTAGTAGACCGCGCCGACACCGTCCCGCTGCGGCGCCCAGCCGGGATAGCACATGACGTCGAGGTGACAGGCGAGCTCGCGCTGGCCCGCCAAACGGTACATGTTGAGGACCGACTCGAGCTCGAGGCGTGTCCCGGTTACCGCGGTGTCGAGTCCGGGCGGCAGATAGTACTCGATCTGCGCCCGGTCCCCGAACAGGATCGGTGTCCAGAAGGCGTCGCCACGGCGCTGCCCCGCACGCGGGTACGGACCGAAGGCGTGCTCCGGGTGCCGCGTGTCGAAGACGGTGAGCTCCGCGCCGGGCGGCGAGTCGACGAGCCGGATGTGCAACCGGACGCCCTGGGCACCCGCGGCGTGGACCACCACCGACCAGAGGCGGCCACCGTCGGCGGTGCGTATCCAGGTCCCGTCGGCCAGGGTCGCGGGGCCGAGCTCCTGCACGACGCCGACGCGCTGCGGACCGCCGATTTGCGTCGCATCCTCCGCCTCGAGTCGCGCGACGTCGAGCGGAGCCGTCTCGATGACGTGGGCTGCCGGGTAGGCGCCGGGCGTGTCGAGCGATCGGGGACGAGGTGGGGTACGCTCGACGGCGAGCGTGTTCGCGGCC
>JASFRE010000500.1:0-3606 GCA_050115055.1 Candidatus Eiseniibacteriota bacterium
CGCGGCGCCAGACGCGTGCGGGGCCGCGCCCCGGCGACACGCGCAGCTGGTGTGGGGCCCTGCTGGTGGCGGTGCTGGCGGCGGCTGCCGTGCTGGTGCGGGCCGCCGCCTCGGCATCCGCGACCGGGACGATGGACCTCATCGCGGGACTCTGCCTGGCGGTGGCGCTTGCCATGGCGGGTCTGGCGATCGCGCGTCCCTGGCGCGGCCTGACCGTCGTGGTCACCTGTCTGCTGCTGGCGCTGGCCGCCCAGGCCGGGATCACCGCGGTGCTGGCGGTCGGTGACGCACACGTCCGCATCCTCAGGCAGGTGGCCGCCACGCCGATTCGCACCGCGGGCGAGCAGATCCTGCCGGCCTCCTGGGATCTCGGCTACATGGTCGGCATGGTGAGCGGCCGCCATCCCGCCGCCCATCCGCAGTCGATCAACGCCGCCACCGACGTGTCCGGCGAGAACGACGCGCGCATCTTCTGGAGCCCCGAGAGCGCCGCCGCCGCCGAGGCGGCGCGCCGCAACATCCGCTTCCTGTACCTCGGCGATCGCGACTTCTCGATCCTCGAGCAGTCACCCGAGGAGGACCGCTTCCGCGTGCGGCGCCGGCTCGGCGTGCAGATGCCGACGATGTCGGCCGGCGGCGTGCGGGGCCCATTGCCCCTGTCGATCGTGAGCCAGCTGCTGATCTACCGTCTGATCGAGCAACCCGACCGCATGCAGGCCTGGAAGCTGTTTGCCGAGACGACGGACGCACGGACCGGCGAGCGCATCCGGATCCTCGAGCTGGTCGAGCCACCCGACCCGCAGCGCACCTTCGTCTACGCGATCTTCGACAACCCGACGCCGGTCGTGCAGGAGACGGAGGTGCAGCTCTTCCACGACGGCCTCGATGGGGCTCCCGATCGGCGCGGGGCGCGCCTGCGCTCGCGGGTCCCCCCCTGGCACTCGTCGATGTCGATCTTCTCGTTCGTCGGCCTCGAGAACGGGCGGGCGCGGGCCGAGCTCGGCAACCCGGCGACGCAGATCCGGCTCCTGGCGCGGCAGTCGGGCGGCCACTACCAGGTCGACTACGTGCGGCCCCGCCGGGGCTGGCAGCCGCTCGAGTAGGCCGGGGCGTCGTGGCGCGTGCACGGCGCTGCGGGCCGCGCATCGCCGCCCGGTGCGTGGCCCGCCACCCCGTGGCGATGGCGTTGCAGCCGTCGCGGCCCCGTGGGACAATACCCAGACCGGCTGCAGCCCGTCCGGCACACGGCGCCCTGGCGGCGCCGGCACCATCACCACGACGCACGAAGCGGGAGCACGCGGTAGGAGTCAGGGGCTGCCTGACGGCCGCGACGGGCTCCCGCAGTTGACCGTCCAGACGCCGATGACGCCGCCCGACCCGGCAGGCCCGGGCCGGGACCGCGCGGCGACATGCAGGACCCACCAGCGATGCAGATGTCTCACGACGACTCCCACCGTGATCCCGTAGACCCGAACGACACCTCCACCCGGCCCGAGGACCCGAACGCGCCCCGGACGACGCCCGTGACGGAGGGTGAGAGCCCGGCCCCGCCCGCCGCGCCAGCGGAGGAGAGCGCGCCAGCGGAGGAGAGCGCGCCGCCGGAGGAGAGCGCGCCAGCGGAGGAGAGCGCGCCAGCGGAGGAGAGCGCGCCGCCGGCCGGCGACCCGCCCACGCCGACCGACGCTCCCGAGGCGCCCACGGAGCCGGAGACGGCAGCGGCTCCCGAGCCGCCGGCCACGGCGGAGACGACCCCGGTCGAGCCGGCCGCAACCACCGGGACGCCGGCCGCCGAGGCGCCGGTGGCCCCGGCCGCGTCCGCGACGCCCGCCCGATCGGCAACCCCGGCCGCGTCCGCGACACCCGCCACGTCTGCAGCCACGACCGCGCCGGCCTCCGGCGCCGCGTCCTCGCGTCCGCGCCGCCCGGCGCCCCCGCCGCGCGACCGCAGCTTCACCGAGCTCCTGCTTGCCGAGCTGTCGCGCGGTGCCGGCTCGCAGGTGCGCAAGGGCGACCGCATCCGCGGTCGCATCGTCAAGCTCGACGAGCGTCACGCCTCGATCCAGTTCGGTGGCGCCACCGAGGCGCTGCTGCCGCTCGACGGCGTGCGCGACGTCGACGGGCGTCCGACCGTGCAGGTCGGTCAGCTGGTCACCGCCATGGTGGTCGAGGTCGGCGAGCGACTGATCGTCGCCAAGGCGTCGCGTGCCGGTCGCGATCGCGCCAAGATCCGCAAGCTCTTCCAGAGCGGCACGCCGATCGACGGCAAGGTCACCGGCACCAACAAGGGTGGCTTCGATGTGCAGGTCGGCCGCTTTCGCGCCTTCTGCCCGATCTCGCAGATCGACCGGATCTACTGCCAGAACCCGGAGCAGTATGTCGGCAAGCAGTTCCCGTTCAAGATCATCGAGTTCAAGGACGGCGGCCGCCGCTTCGTGGTCTCGCGGCGCGCGCTGATCGAGGCCGAGCGCCAGCAGCTGGCCAATCAGACGCGTGCCACGCTGCAGGTCGGCGATGTCCTCGATGGTACCGTCGTGCGACTGCAACCGTTCGGCGCCTTCGTCGACATCGGTGGCCTGGAAGGGCTGGTCCACGTCTCCGAGTTCCGCTACGAGCGAGTGACCAACCCGGCCCAGGTCGTGCAGGTCGGCCAGTCCGTGCGCGTCAAGGTGATCGGCATCGAGAACCTCGGGTCGACGCAGGGCGAGCGGATCTCGCTGTCGGTCAAGGCGCTGGCGGAGGATCCGTGGGTCGACGCGGCCGATGTGCTGAAGCCAGGCGTCACCCTCCGCGGACCGGTCACGCGCATCCTCAATTACGGCGCCTTCGTGCAGGTGCTGCCGGGCATCGAGGGGCTGGTCCACATCACCGAGTTCGGCGTCGGGCGCATTCGCCACCCGCAGGAGGTGGTGGAGGAGGGTGAGACGGTCGAGGCGAAGGTGATCGAGGTCGACGGCGAGCGGCGGCGCGTGTCGCTGTCGATGCGCGACTCGCCGCAGGCCCGCAAGCGTCCGAGCGAGCCTCGCCTCGAGGTCGGGAACGTGGTCGAGGGGGTCGTGTCGAGCATCAAGCCCTACGGGGCCTTCGTCCGCATCGAGTCGCCGCTGGCCGGGGTCGATGGCCTGTTGCCGACAGCCGAGGTCGATCTGGGCGACGGTCAGGACATCGGTCAGGTCTATCCCGAGGGGACCGCGGTCAAGGCCCGCGTGGTACGCGTCGATCAGCGCGGCCGCATCCGGCTCAGCGTGCGTGCGCTCACCGATCGAACCATCGGTGAACGGCGTCCGCCGGCCCGCGGCGGTCCGAAGTCGGAGACATCGAACGTCAGCCTCGGCATCATGGCCGACGCCTTCAAGCGCGCGCGCACCGGGGACGAGTAGGCGCGGCGCGCCGGTGCCGCGGCGCGCCGGACGGGCGCTCAGTCCGGATCGTCGGGCTGCCCGGGCAGCGGCCGGTCATCGTCCAGGAACTCGCTGACGATTCCGAGGCTCATCAGGATGCCGTCGAGCTCGGGCGGTGCACTGCCCGGCCTTCGCGCCAGCTCCCGCAGGCGCTCGCCGCGAAAGAGCGGCTGCTCCGCCAGGCATTCGATCCAGCGACGCCGTCGCG
>JASFRE010000501.1:0-3600 GCA_050115055.1 Candidatus Eiseniibacteriota bacterium
CCGTGTGCACGCCGGCGACGCACGATGCACGCTCCCGTGATCGGCCGCAGTTCGCTCTGTCGTCGCTGCGATGCAACTTGCATGCACGCTGCATTCTGCACGAATGCCCCATGTCGGTCGCGCACCGGAGCTTGCGCACCATCCGGCACCGAATCCCGGCCGGCGCGCGAGCTGGCACACGACGTGCCCCCGGCCCCATCTCCGGTGACGACCATGCCCGGGTCTGTTCACGCTGCGGTCCACCGCCCAGGTGGGCCCCCGCCCGCAGCCGGCGCACGGTGTCACGCGGATCGCTCCGGACGGTTCGAGGAAGCCGCGAACGCCGCGGGGTCTTGCCTCGCGCCGCCCGGTTCGGCGGCTCCGGGCGCATCGCCCACCTCGGAGCTCATCCGGCATGGCTCGAGTGCCGCATCGATGAGGGTGACCATGGAACGAACGACGCAACGGACCCGCCGGTCGCGGCCGGTGCTCGCAGGGCTGGTGATCTTGATCGCCAGTCTGCTGGCCCAGCCGTCGGCTCACGCCGGTCCCTACTCGCAGCTCCAGGTGCTGCTGCCGGGTGAGGTTGAGGCTCCCGGCACGACGTCCGGCAAGGTCGGCACACCGCTCGACCAGACCGCGGGCCTGCCGTTTGACGTCCGCGTGCGCGCCTGTGACTCCGGCTGGAGCACGGTGACGACCATCACTGACTTGGTCGAGCTCACGTCGAGCGACGCCAGCGCCACGCTGCCCGCCGCCGCGGCGCTGGTCAACGGGCAGCTGACGTTCAGCGTGACTCTCAACGCCGGCGGCAGCTTCACCATCTCGGCCGATGATCAGACCGATCCGTCGATCCCCGAGGCGATCTCGTCGCCGGTGAGCGTCGCTGTCCTCACCGGTTTCGAGTTCTCGCGCATCAACCAGAAGAACCAGTACGCCGGCCAGCCGATGTCGATCAGCCTGTCGGCGGTGGATGCCGCCGGCAACGTCGTCGAGGGCTTCGAGGGCACGGTGCGGCTGCGCGAGATCACCAGCTTCGGTGACGGTCGCATCGAGCCCGAGGAGATCACCCTGTCGAGCGGCAGCTGGTCGGGGGACGTCACGAACTTCCGGGCCGACGAGACCAATATCAACCGTGGCAACGTCAACATCCTGGCCTACCTCGGCGCCGATCCGGCGATCAACGGCACGAGCGATCCGTTCGTCGTGCACCCGGGAACGTTCGCGCGCGTGCAGGTGGTCGTGCCGGGCCAGAGCCCGGCGCCCGGTAGCCTGAGCGGCGTCACCGGGGCGACGGCCTCGCAGGCTGCCGGGCAGCTCTTCCAGGTCGAGGTCTACGCGACCGATGCCTACTGGAACCCGGTGCCCAGCACGGACGGCGTGCTCGTGAGCTCCAGCGACCCGGCGGCGTCGACGCCGGTCTCCGGCAACCTGGTCGACGGCAGCGTGCAGTTCTCGCTGTCCCTCGGGACCGTCGGTGCCCAGACCCTGTCGGTGGTCGATCAGACGAACCCCTCGATCCAGGGGATGACCACCGATCCGATCGCGGTCATCAACAGCTCCGCGCACCACTTCGAATTCGATCCGATCGCCGCGCCGGTGACGGCCGGGCAGGCCGTGCCGGTGACGATCAGCGCCGTCGACGCGACGGGCAACCTGATCCCCGACTATGCGGGCGACGGGGTCCTGACCGCCAACACCGGGCCGGGCTCGATCTCGCCCAACTCGGTCACCTTCGTGAACGGCATCTGGAGCGGCGACGTCGTGATCCGGGGCGCCGGCGGCGCGGTGTCGCTGAGCTGCGCCGACTACGCGTCGCCTCCGCACATCGGGACGAGCGCCAGCTTCGAGGTGGTGCCCGGTCCCTTCACCGGGCTCCAGGTGCTGTTGCCGGGCGAGACCCCGCAGGGCGGCACCGAGACCGGCGTCTCCGGGATGCCCGACGACCAGCAGGCGGGAGCCGAGTTCCAGGTCACCGTGCGCGCGGTGGACGCCTACTGGAACCGCGTGCCCGGCATCGACCACCGGATCGCCCTGGAGTCCAGCGACCCGTTCCTGGCGGCGCCGCCGGAGACGGTGCTGGCCAACGGAATGCTGGTGCTGCCGGCGACGCTGTTCGCGGCCGGCGGGCAGACGGTGACCGCGGCCGACGTCGACTCGACGGCGATCGCCGCGCACACCAGTCGCACGGTCCAGGTGGTGGCCGGCACGTATGCGCGGCTGCTGATCGTCGCGCCGGGGCAGACGCCGGCGCCGGGCTCCGAGGAGGGGCGCATCGGCGAGGCGACTGACCAGTCGATCAACTACTCCTTCACCGTCGACGTGTACGCCACCGACAGCTGGTGGAATCCGGTCGGCGGCGTGAGCGACGTCGTGCGGCTGACCAGCACCGACCCGATGGCGGAGTTGCCGCCGGACACGGCGCTCCTCGACGGGACCGCCAGCCTGGTCATGCGCCTGTCGACCGGCGGCCATCAGCAGATCACGGTCGAGAACGTGACGCAGCCGACCATCCCGCCGAGCACGACGCAGGTCCGCGCGATCTCGAGCGGCTTCCACCTCGAGGCCGAGGTGCACCCGCGCCAGGTCGAGGCGGGGGCGCCGTTCACGCTGACCGTCCGCGTCACCAACGACGCCGGCAGCGTCATCCAGGAGATCAACTCGCAGGTCGAGATCGTGGTGCTGAATGCCGTCACCCAGGAGCCGGGCGCTGGCGTGCTCGAGAACACGCGCTTCCAGCTGCTCAGCGGCCAGCGCTCGATCGAGGAGACCTACACCTACGCCGAGCCGATCATCCTCGTCGCTTCCGACGACCAGGGCAACGAGCCGGCGGTCTCGGAGGTCGTGGTCGTCGATCCCGGCCCGCCGGCCGACGTCGAGCTCGCCAGCGACCCGCCGTGGGTCGGCGGCAACAAGCACGCCACGGTGAGCGCGCGCGTGGTCGATGCGTTCGAGAACGGCGTGCCGGCGCAGCCGGTCACCTTCGAGCTGGTGAGCGGCACGGCGGCACTGACGCCGATCGACCCGGAGACCGATCAGGGTGGCGTGGCCCGCGCCGATTTCCTCAGTCCCCGCCAGCCCGAGGTCGCACGGGTGCGGGCGACGTCGAACGCGCTGACGGCCGAGCTCGACATCGAGGTCGCTCTCGTCGACCCGAACCTGCCGGCCGGCACGGTCACCAACTACCCCAACCCGTTCCATCCGGACGAGTCGGCGACGACGATCGCCTACAAGCTGGCCGACAACGCCAGCGTCGACCTCCGCATCTTCACGTTGACCGGTACGCTGGTCTTCGAACGTTCATTCGCTGCCGGGACGCCGGGCGGTGTCACGGGGCTCAACGAGTACCAGTGGGACGGCCTGAACGGCCGCGGCGACCGGGTCTCGAGCGGTACCTACATCCTCGCCATCAACGCCGAGGGTGCCGGCGAGACCATGCACGTCATGCGCCGCCGGATCGCCGTGGTGCGCTAGTCAGGGAGGCATCATGCATCGCCAACGACGCAGCAACACACGACCGATGCCGCTCCGGGCCGCCTGCCTGGCGCTCACGGGAGCAGCCGTGCTGGCCATGCTCATCCCGGCGCGTGGTGACGTCCTGGCCGCGGAAGCGAACGGGGG
>JASFRE010000502.1:0-3593 GCA_050115055.1 Candidatus Eiseniibacteriota bacterium
GAGGGCCGCAAAGGCGAGGAACGCCAGGACACCCAGCGGTCCGAGGAACTCGATGCCGCCGACCCGTGGCGACAGCGCGCCGACGATGATGCGCAGCACGACGAGCGTCAGCGCCCCGGCCACCAGCGACTGGACGATCCCCTCGATCACGAACGGCGTGCGGATGTAGACGTCGGTGGCGCCGACCACGCGCATGATCTCCACCATCTCCTGGCGCGCCAGCACCGCCAGCCGGATGGTCGAGCCGATGACGAACGAGGCCGAGAGGCCGACCAGGAGCCCCATCACGAGATCGGCGACGCGCAGCGAGAAGAGGACCGACTCGAGCCGCTCCACCCACTCGCCGCCGTACCGAACGTCTTCCACCTCGGGCATCGCGGCGAGCTCGCCGGCGATCGCCCGCATGCGCGCCGAGGCCCGCGAGTCCTCGTCCAGCTCGACCCGGAAGGAGGCCGGCAGCGGGTTGTGCCCGAGCTCCTCGACCAGGTCGTAGCGACCGCTGTCGGCGGTGAACGACTCGAGGGCCTCCTGCTTCGAGATGTAGCGCAGCCCGGCGACCCCGTCGATGGCGCCCAGTCGCTGGCCGAGCCCGGCCAGCGCCGCCGGGTCGATCCCGTCGACCAGGTAGACGTCGATCAGCTTGCGCTCCTCCACGGTCGCGGCGGCGCGCTCGACGTTCGAGGTGAAGACGATGAACAGCCCGAGAACCAGCAGCGACGCCGACATCGACAGCACGGCGGCGAGCGTCAGCCCTGGATAGCGCACCGAGGAGCGCAGTCCCTCACGCGCGAGATAGGAGATCGAACTCAGCATCGCAACTCACACGTTCCACGTTCGTGCACAGTCGTGTGCCGGGACGCGCGGCGCGCCGGCCCGGAACGCCGCCGCGCTAGCCTGATCCCGCGCGCCGCCGCGGTGCGGTCGGCACCTCCTGGACCCGCCCGGCCTCGACCACCAGGTGACGCGCCCGCGGCAGGTCGACCGCCCCGGCCGCATGGGTCGCGATCACCACTCCCGTTCCGCCGAGGTTGATCTCGCCGAGGAGCTCCAGCACCTCGCGTCCCGAATCGTGGTCGAGGTTTCCGGTCGGCTCATCCGCCAGCAGGAAGACCGGATCGTTGACCAGCGCCCGCGCGATGGCGACGCGCTGCTGCTCGCCGCCCGACAGCTCCCGGGGGCGGGCCAGACGGCGATGATGCAGCCCGACGCGGTGCAGCGCCAGCTGCGCCAGCTCGCGGATCGTCCGGCGATCGTTCTGCCCGGTGATGCGAAGCGCGAAGGCCACGTTCTCCAGGATCGAACGATCGGGCAGCAGCTTGAAGTCCTGGAAGACGATGCCCAGCTGGCGTCTCAGGTAGGGGATCTCGTGGCGCGTGATCATCGAGCTCCGGAAGCTCTCCACCACGACCTCGCCCGCATCGGGGATGAGCTCCATGTACATGCACTTGAGGAGCGACGACTTGCCGGCGCCGCTCGAGCCGGTCACCACCACCAGCTCGCCGCGCTCGATGGTCAGGCAGACGTCGTCGAGTGCCAGCTGTTCGCCCGGATAGGATTTCGACACGTGGTAGAAGGTGATCACGGTGGATGGGTCTATCCCGCCAGGTTCTTCTTCGTCGACCAGTCCAGCGGACGCCCGCCGACACGGCGCGCCAGCTTGCCGGCGGTGGTGATGGCACGTGTCATGCTTTCGGGGCTCGCGAGCCCGCGCCAGGCGATGTCGGGAGCCGTGCCGTGCTCGACCGACGTGCGGATGAACGGGATGCCGAGGCTCAGGGCGACGACCCGCCCGCGACCGAGCACCCGCAGCGGCGCCAGCCCCTGGTCGTGGTACATGGCGACGATGGCGTCGAACTCCTCGCCGCCCATGGCGCGCTCGAAGACCGCGTCGGCGGCGAAGGGCCCGTCGACGTCGACCCCGCGCTCGCACGCCTCGTCGATCGCCGGCTTGATGGTCTTCAGCTCCTCCTTGCCGAAGCGTCCGGATTCGCCGCAGTGCGGGTTCAGGCCCGCGACCGCGATGCGCGCCCGCCGCCGCGCGAAGAAGTGTCGCATGCCGATGTGGGTCAGGTAGATGGCGTCGAGCACCCGCCGCTTGGTGAGCGTCCGGCTGAGTCGCGAGATCGGCACGTGCGTGGTGGCCAACGTCACCCGCACGCGGGGCGAGATGAACATCGGCAGGCTGCACTTCGCGTTCGAGAGACTGGCGAGGAACTCGGTGTGTCCGGAGAAGCCGAGGCCGAGGTCGTGAAAGGCCTCCTTCGAGATCGGCGCGGTCGCCATCGCCTGCACGCGGCGCTCGACGGCGAGCTTGGCGGCGAGGCGGACCGCCGCCCCCGCCGCCCGGCCGGTCGCCTTCGAGTGCGAGCCCGGCAGCAGCGTCTTCATGTCGGCACCGAAGGCGTCGAGCATGTAGAGCACCCCCGGCTCGAAGAGCTCGGGCAGCTCGTCGAGGCGGCAGCAACGCGGCCGCACCGGTCCGAAGCGGTGACAGGCCTCCTGCATGATCTCGCGGCCGCCGACCACCAGCGGCCGGCAGATCGAGCGGAACTCGTCGTTCTTGATCGCCTTGACGACGATCTCGGGACCGATGCCGGCCGGATCACCCATGGTCACCGCCACCAGCGGCAGCGGCGGCTGGCGCTCGTCGCGATCGATGATGGCGCGTTCGGGAGCCGGGGTGGGCGGTGCGGGCTCGACCGGCGGCTCGCTCATCAGGAAGTCGGCGATCTCCCCGCCGCTGATGCGTCGAGCGCGCTTCTGAGCTGCTTCAGATGCTCCCATGTCACCCTTTTCTTGCGCGGATCGCGCAGCAGGAAGGCCGGATGATACAGCACCATGAACTGGATCCCGGGATAGCGCTGCAGCTCGAAGAACCGGCCGGCCTCCTCTTCCATGGTGAACTCGCGGCGCGTGCCATCGATCCACTTGAGCGCCACGGCTCCCAGCAGGACGACGAACCTGGGCTCGACCAGCGCGATCTGCTTCTCGAGATAGGGCAGACAGGCCTCGGCCTCGCCGGCCATGGGCGGCCGGTCCTGGGCCGGCTTGCACTTGACGATGTTGGCGATCAGGACGTCGCGGTTGGAATCGAGATCGATCGCCGCGAGCATGCGGTCGAGCAGCTCGCCGGCACGTCCCACGAACGCCTGGCCGGTCTGGTCCTCGTTGTCGCCCGGTCGCTCGGAGATGAACAGGATGTCGGCGTCCGGGTTGCCGCGATCGATGACGATGTGTTGCCGGCTCTCGCTGAGCTCGCAGCGCCGGCAGCCGTAGGCGCGC
This sequence comes from Candidatus Eiseniibacteriota bacterium, assembly GCA_050115055.1. GTDB lineage: Bacteria > Eisenbacteria > RBG-16-71-46 > CAVPCR01 > CBDCWB01 > JASFRE01. The sequence continues at coordinate 3,283 of JASFRE010000502.1, forward strand.
AGGCGGTCGGCGAACTCGGCGTAGTGCGCGGCGGAGAGGACGTCATTGTACTCGCGGTCGAAGAGATCGATCTGCACGACGACCTCCGGCACGCGCCACACGTGGGGCATGGCCGACGGGGCTCACCGGCGCCCTGCGAGCCAGTCTAGTCACGGCCCCGGGTGGTGTCAACGACGCCCCCGGGACGGCCGCCGCATCCGGGTGTGCCGGCGCGCGTGGGCGCGTCCCGCCGCGTGGGCTATACTCGCACGGCTCGCCACTCGCCGGGCGATGGTGCCGCCGCGCGGCGGCGCGCACGGCGATCGATGGCG
>JASFRE010000503.1:0-3577 GCA_050115055.1 Candidatus Eiseniibacteriota bacterium
CAACGTGCAGGAGTTGTCCCTCGCGGGAATTCGCCGACGTCATCCCGATGCCACGAATGACGAGCTGCGTTTCCACCTTGCAGTCGCAAAGCTGGGCGATGAGCTGGCCCGAGCGACCTACCCTCACACCTACCGGCTCATCCGGTCACGGCGGTGATCGCCGATCCCGTCCAGGTCGCACTGCTGGTGGCGGCGGCCCTCGAGGATTGCGGTATCGAGTACGTGGTCGGTGGGTCGCTGGCAAGCTCCATGAGTGGCGAGCCGCGTTCGACGCTCGACGTGGATCTCGTCATCGCACTGCAGGAGCACCAAGTGGCCCGCCTGACGGAATCACTCGGCGACGCATTCCACGTCGACGCCGATTCTCTTCGCCGGGCAGTCCGCAGCCGGACGAGTGCAAACCTGATCCACTACGAGAGCTCGACGAAGGTCGATCTGTTCATTGCCGGCGGATCGCCGGTGGACGAGCAGCAGCTACAGCGACGGCAGCGAGTGCTCGTCGCGAGTGACCCCGACAGACACCTCTTCGTCTACACGCCCGAGGATATCCTGTTGCAGAAGCTTCGTTGGTACCGCCTGGGCGGCGAACAATCCGACCGCCAGTGGCGAGACATCCTCGGCATCGTCCGCGTTCAGGGCGGAGCGCTCGACCGCCAGTACGTCGAGTGCACCGCCGCGTCGCTCGAGCTGGAAGATCTGGCCGAGCGAGCTCTCGCCCTTCGCGAGCGACGCGACTCCTGATCGACCAAGCGCGAGCCTAATCCGGCTCGAGGTGCTTCGGCAGCCGCACCGCCACCACCCGGCCGCGGGCGCAGACCTCCCCTCCGGCCGAGAGCGTCGCGTCGACGACGACCTTGCGCTCCTTCACCTCCACCACCTTGCCGCGGATCTCGAGCGTGGTGCCGATCGGCGTCGGGCGCAGGTAGTCGACGTGGAGCGACGCGGTGACGAACCGGAGCGGCGGCTCGCTGTCCATCGGCCGGCCCTCCGCGCGGTAGGCGGCGGCCGCCGCGGTGCCCGTGCCGTGGCAGTCGATCAGCGAGGCGATCAGGCCGCCGTAGACGTAGCCCGGGATGGCGGTGTGGTACGGCTCGGGGTCGAAGCGGCAGACCGACTCGTCGCCCTCCCAGTAGCTCTTGATGCGGTGGCCGTGCTCGTTGAGGTGGCCGCAGCCGTAGCACCGGGCCACGTCGTCGGGGTAGTAGTCCTGGAACGCCTTGGTCATGTGCGGCTCCTCGTGTCGGAATTCCATCGTAGCGCGCCGTCGTGCCGCGATCGCCCACCTTGCTGGTATCCTTTCGGCAATTCACCGGAGGTTTGCCGCGGGTGCCCATCCAGGTCGGACAGAAGCTGCTGCACTACCGCCTGCTCGAGCAGATCGGCCGCGGCGGCATGGGCGTGGTGTGGAAGGCGGAGGACACCAAGCTCCAGCGCCGCGTCGCGCTCAAGCTGCTGCCCGAGTCGATGGCCGCCGACCGGGAGCGCCGCGCCCGCTTCGAGCGCGAGGCCCGCGCCGTCGCCGCGCTCAACCACCCCAACATCGTCACGCTGCACGCGGTGGAGGAGGCGAGCACTCCCGACGGCCCCGTGCACTTCATCGCCATGGAGCTGGTGGAAGGGCAAACGCTCAAGCAGCTGTTGCCCGCGGGCGGCTTCCCGCTCCCGCGCCTGCTCGAGATCGCCGTCCCGCTCGTCGACGCGGTGAGCGCCGCCCACCGCGCGGGCATCACCCACCGCGACCTCAAGCCCGACAACGTGATGATCGACGCCGAGGGTCGCCTGCGCGTGCTGGACTTCGGCCTGGCCAAGCTGCACGAGCCCGTGACGGCGACCGGCGCGCAGACGGAGACCGAGACGGTCACATCCGACACGTCGGAGGGACGTCTGGTGGGCACCGTGGCCTACATGTCTCCCGAGCAGGCCGAGGGCAAACCCGCCGACGCCCGCTCCGACATCTTCTCGCTGGGCACGATGCTCTACGAGATGGCCACCGGCGAGCGCCCGTTCCGCGGCGAGACCAGCATGTCCACCATCGGTTCGATCCTCAAGGAGGAACCGTCGTCGATCACCGACCTCAAGCCGGCGCTGCCCCGGCACGCGGGCCGCATCGTGCGGCGCTGCCTGGCGAAGGAGCCCGAGCGGCGCTACCAGACGGCGCTCGACCTGCGCAACGAGCTGGAGGAGCTGCAGGCGGAGACGCCGGGCGCGGCGGCGACGGAATCGCGGGGCTCGCGCGGGCCGCTCCTCGTCGGGGGCGTTGCCGTGCTGGCCGTGGCGGTCGTCGCGACGGTGGTCTGGCTGCGGGTCCTGCCGTCGTCGCGCGAGGAGAGTCCCTCGACCCTCGACTTCAAGTCGGTCCCGATCACCGCCTCGAGCGCCAGGGACATGAACCCCGCCTGGTCGCCGGACGGCAAGTTCGTCGCCTTCGAGAGCATGCGGGACGGCAACCTCGACATCTTCGTCAAGGCCGTGGACGGCGACGAGGCGGTGGCGCGAGTGCAGGAGCCCGGCGAGCAATCCGTGCCGCGCTGGACTCCCGACGGCCGCTACCTCGCCTACCACTCGAAGCAGGAGCCCGGCACGCCGATCTTCCTGGTGCCCGTGGACGGAGGCGAGCCGCAGCGTCTGGTGGAGACCGGCATCCACACCCTCGCCCACGACAGACGGGTGATGGGCGACCGGCCCTGGTCGAACGACGGCACGAAGCTGCTGGTGACGAGGGCGACCGCGGCGGGCCGGCTCGCCGTCTTCCGCGTCGATCGAGCGACGGGCTCGGCGACGCAGCTGACCTTCCCTCCGCCGGGCGGAACCGACTCCGGCGCGACCCACTCCTTCGACGGCGAGCGCGTCCTGTTCACCCGCCAGGTGCACGGAAGCTCGTCGTTGATGGTGATGCCCGCCGCAGGCGGAGAACCGGAGGAGCTGCTCGGTCCGGAGTACCGCCACCATGCCGCCGCCTGGCGTCCCGACGACCGCCGCGTGGTCTACAACGCCGGCCCCGCCACCAACCGCGACCTCTACGAGCTCGACACCGTCAGCGGCGCGATCCGCCGGTTGACGAACCTCAACCAGAGCGTGAACTCGTTCTCGGTCTCCGTCGACGACCGCATCGCATACGTGCCCTTCCGGCACGACACGTTCCTGCACGTGGTGGACGTGGCCACCCGCGAGGATCGCCAGATCACGTCGCATTCCGACGCCAACTTCCGCGCCCGCTTCAGTCCCGACGACCGCACGGTGGTCTACACCTCCAACCGCACCGGCACGTTCCAGGTGTGGCTGCACCCGATGGACGGCAGTCCCGAGCGGAGGTTCACCCCCGGAGTGGAGGGCGGCGGGTTCGCGGCCTGGTCGCCCGACGGCAACAGGCTCGTCTTTCTCTCGCAGGCGGGGCCCGACGCGTCCCAGCGGATCTTCGTGGCCGCCGCCGACGGCGCCACGCGCGCGCGCATGCTGGTGGACCAGGAGCTCAACTGGGGCCAGGGCACGACGGTGGTGCGCAGCAACCCGCTCCTGCAGTGGTCGCAGGACGGCGAGCTGATCGCGTACCGCGTGGTGGGGGAGCAGGGCCCCGAGC
>JASFRE010000504.1:0-3521 GCA_050115055.1 Candidatus Eiseniibacteriota bacterium
CGGGCGCCGTCACCTGGCGGGCTCCCGGCACCCGGCCGTTCCGCCGGCCACCGGCCGGACCGCGTCCCCTGCCGCGGCCGGTCGCCTGCGTCAGGTGGAGCGCGAGCTCGCCCCGCCCCGGACCGGGATCACGCGGCGCCGCGCCCCGCAGGAGGTCGCCACCCGCGGTGCGCTCGCCGTGCCGGCGCAGCGTGAGCACGAAGGGCGCTGCCCGCTCGGCGTCCTCCGCGGACCCGTCGTGACCGGGTGCCACCGGCTCGCCGCACGACTCGACCTCGATGCCCTCACGGCCGGCGATCTCGAGGAGCGACTCGTACGCCTCGGGCTCGAAGTCACCGGACCGGATGACCTGCTCGATCAGGTCCGAGGTGATGTAGCCATGCTGACGACCGAACGCCAGGGCAGCCTGGACAGCCGCGGACTCTTGGGTGGGGACCGCAGAACTGTCGGACTCCAGTGCGATCGACATGACTCGGCTCCTGTCAGGAACACCTCGTGCCCCCGGGCGAACAGGGTCATGGACGATGCCGTCGGCGCGGCGACACGGACCGTCCGCCCGGAGCGCACCCTGGATCGTCAGATGCGCCTCGTCTGACGTCTGTTGTCCTGTCAGGAATGGGGACGACGGCGGTCGCTGGAGACGGCCCGCCTCGCTGCTTCATCGCGTGATGCGTGATGCGTGATGCGTTCGGATTGCCTCGGCGGCACAGACACCCGCGCACTGCCGAGCACGCACGTCAAGACGTGGCGCGTGGTGTCTCGAAGCGGTGGAGTGGGGACTCCTGGGATGGAGCGCTGACGCTTGGAAGGGATCGCGGCGTGCCGCGGGCCCGGTGGCGAACCAGTGGTCGGGGCGAGAGGATTTGAACCTCCGACCCCCTCGTCCCGAACGAGGTGCGCTACCAGACTGCGCTACGCCCCGATCCACACCACCGGAATGGCGACCGCTCGAGCCGCCACCCGCTCGCGCCCGCGCGAACGATTGAATCTTATCATCAGCCGCCGGCAGCGCAAACCCCTTGTGACGGGACCCACGACTGCCGGCCAGCGGCCTCCCGGTGAACAGGCCGGCGGGGTCGGGAGCCCCGCGGCGTCGCCGCGCACCCGGATCGTTCGGCGGAGCCGGGACTATACAACGCTGGGCCGGCTGCCGCCAAGTCCCGTGATCGCGCCCGGCGCCCCGCGGGGGGCCGTGCCCCACCGCCCATCTGCCTGCCCGGCAGCCGCTTGTCGCGATCGGCTCGCGTCCTGTCGAGGTTGTCAGTGACCGCCCAGCAGCTTCACCGCCGCGAAGCCCGCCACCAGGAGCACGACGAAGAGGATGGCCAGGAGATTGAAGTAGCGATCGATGAACGATTTGATCGGCGCCCCGAAGACACGGATGAGGCCGGCCACGGCGAAGAAGCGCAGCGATCGGCCGATCACCGACGCTGCCAGGAAGGTGCCGAAGTGGAAGTCGAAGACCCCGGAGGCGATGGTGAACACCTTGTACGGGATCGGTGTCACGGCGGCGATCAGGACCCCGAGAAAGCCGTACTGGTCGTACCAGACCCTCACCTGCTCCATCACCGGGGCGCCGTGATAGAAGTCGACGATGCGCGCCCCCACGAGCCCGTAGCCGTAGTGCCCGATCGCGTAGCCCAGCATGCCGCCGACCACCGACGCGACCGTGCAGACCAGGGCGTAGCGCAGCGCCCGCCGCGGGATCGAGATCCCGAGCGCGATCAGCAGCACGTCGGGTGGCACCGGGAAGAACGAGGACTCGGCGAAGGCCAGCACGGCCAGCGCCGGCACGCCGTACGGCGTCTCCGCCCAGTGGAGCACCCAGTCATAGAGACGCCTGAGCCAGGACGCCGGCGGAGCCGGTGCAGCGGATCCGGAGCGCTCGCCGGGAACGACGGTCGATGCAGGGCCGCCGGCTGTCTTGCTCGCACGGTCGTTCACGTGATCTCGCCTTCCAGCAACGGGACGAAGCGACAGGGGCAGATCGGCCTGCTCTGGAGGCTGCCGTCGGCGAGGCGGTGCACGACGGTCAGCTCCTGGGTCATGGAGTCAGCGCCGAGCGGCATGATGAGCCGCCCGCCGACCTGGAGCTGCTCGACCAGCGGTGCGGGGACCGCCGAGGCGGCCGCCGACACCACGATCGCCTCGAAGGGCGCCGCGTCGGGCCACCCCAGCCGGCCGTCGGCGACCTCGACCCGCACGCTGTCGACATCGAGCTCCTCGAGCGCGCGGCGCGCGCCGAGCGCCAGGGCCGCGACGCGCTCGATGGCGATCACCCGCCGGGCCAGGCGGGCGAGCACCGCGGCCATGTAGCCACTGCCCGCACCGACCTCGAGCACCGTCTCCGTACCGTCGAGCTCGAGAGCCTGGGCGGTCAGGCCGACGATGTAGGGCTGCGAGATCGTCTGCCCGCAGCCGATGGGCAGGGCACGATCCTCGTAGGCCAGGGGCGATTGATCGGCGGTCACGAAGCGCTCGCGCGGCACCGCCGCGAGCGCCGCCAGCACCCGCTCGTCGCGGATGCCGCGCGCGCGCAGGTGCTCGTCGAGCATCCGCCGCTTCGCCTCCTCAAGATCCGACATCCTCCGGCTTCCCCTCGAGGCCCTACCAGGTGATCGACCTGACGCGGTACCGTCTCGAGCCGCATCGGCTGCGGCCACCTCGTGGATCGTGCTCAGCCATCCCCCACCGCAGCAGGCGCCGCGCGCGATCCCGCGATGCCCCACGAACCCAGGAGCTCCAGGGTCGCGTGATCGGTCCAGTCGAGCCTGAGCGGCGTCACCGAGACGTGGCCCTGCTCCACGGCCGCGAAGTCGGTCATGATGCCGTCCTGGCGCTCCGGCATCCAGGTCGGCGCGTCGCCCCCGATCCACAGATAGCTCTCGCCGCGCGGGTCGACCCACTCGACCACGGCATCGCGATAGACGCGCTTGCCAAGCCGTGTCAGCCGCAGCTCGCCGAGCTGCGCGGCCCGGCAGCCCGGCACGTTGACGTTGAGAACGATGCGGTCATCGCGCTGCCAGGCGGCGGCCGTCGCCCCCTCCTGCCCCTCGAAGTCGAGCGGCAGCATCGCCTCGGGCGGGCTCGGAGTCTGGTGGCGGAGGAGCAGTCCGGCGAGCCGCGTGGCCACCGTCGCCGCCGCTCCGAGATCGCGCTCCGGGGCCCGATCGATCGACACCGCGATCGACGGGACGCCGAGCAGGCTGCCCTCGATCGCCGCCGCCACCGTCCCCGAGTAGTTCACGTCGTCGCCCATGTTCGGGCCGTCATTGATCCCCGCCACGACGAGGTCCGGGATACGGTCCAGGATCCTGCGCACCGCCACGAGGACGCAGTCGGTCGGTGTCCCCTCGACCGCGTAGACCACGTTCGTGCGCCGCTGCACCCGCAGTGGCCGGTGCAGCGTCAGGGCGTGGCTCGAGGCCGACTGCTGCCGATCCGGCGCCACGGTGACCACATGCCCGACCGCGCACAGCGCCGTCGCCAGCGCCCGGATGCCCTCGGCGTCGACCCCGTCG
>JASFRE010000505.1:0-3517 GCA_050115055.1 Candidatus Eiseniibacteriota bacterium
CCGCCGCGCTGCACGATGCCGACACGCCGATCCAGCACCTTGGCACGGCGACGATCCCGGCGCTGCCGCCCGGTGCCGATCTCGCCACCTTCCGCCTGCCCGGGTCACTGGCCGCCGCCCGCAGCCTGACCGATGACTTCGTGCTCACCGGCGAGCTCCCCGAGGGCGACACGCCCGCGGCGGTGCGCTTCACGCCGGACGGCGCTCGCATCATCATCGCCCACCGCGATACCCGGAACCTGATCGTGTTCGATGCGGTGACGCGCGCCTACCTGGGCGAGATCCTGCTCTCCGGGTCACCGAACGACCTCGACCTGTCGCCGGACGGCACGCGTGCCGTCACCGCCAACATCTTCGAGGACACCGCCTCGATCGTCGACCTGACCGCCGGCCAGGAGCTCGCCACGGTGGCGGTCGGCGAGCAGCCGGGTGTGGCGCGCATCGCGTCCGACGGATCGACCGCCGTCATCGGCAACACCGTGAGCGGCGACCTCTCGGTGATCGACATCGCCACCGCCACCGAGACGCGCCGCATCGGCGGCATCGGCTTCGTGGGCGGCGTCTCCTTCGCCTTCGAGTCGGGAGCGGTGACGGCGACCTACGATCCCTTCGTGATGACCGGCCCGACCACGCTCATCCACGCCGATTTCTACGCCGACCTCGTCCACTTCGTCGACGTCACGACCGGCGCGGTGAGCTCGATCCCCACCCTCGACCAGCCACGCGCAGTGGCCGTGACCCCCGACGGCCTGACGGCGGTGGTCGCGCACACCGGGGCCGTCGGCCAGGTCAGCGTCATCGACGTTGCCGCCCAGTCGATCGCGAAGACGATCCCGATCGGTGTCGACCTGACCGGTCGCGTTACCGTCGAGCCGACCGGCACCAAGGCGGTGGTGTCGGTGCAGAACGCCTGTCGCGTGGTCAACCTGGACACCAACGCGGTGTCGCCGAGCCTCTCCACCGCCTCGGTGAGCCAGCTCCTGACCACGGCGGACGGAGCGTACGCGCTCGGCGTCGGTTTCTACGGCAGCCTGATCTCCTACGCCACGGAGTCGATCGTCACCAACCTGAACGAGATCGTCAGCACGACCATCGGCGCCGTGTCGCCGACCGGACCGCGCGCCGCCCTGATCGCCAACCTGAACGGCGAGGACATGCTGGTGGTGAACACGGCCGGCGGCGGCGGCCACCTCGAGGCGCAGCTCCCCTCCGGTCCGGCGCCCGAGGGGGACAAGGCCCGCACCCTCGCCATCTCGCCCGACGGCACGCGGGCCGTCGTCGTCAACAACCTGAGCGACAACGCGACGATCGTCGATCTCCTGTCGCTGTCGGTCGAGGCGATCGTCGATGTCGGCGACCGCCCGGCCGAGGTCGCGATCACCCCGGATGGCACGCGGGCCGTCGTCGTCAACCTCGACTCCGACTTCGTGTCGATCATCGATCTCGTCACGCACGCCGTGTCGAACGTCACCATCTCGCGTCGCGCCAGCCAGGTCGAGATCTCGCCGGACGGCCAGTACGCCTACATCGCCGTGGTGGTCAACGACGGCGTCTGGCGGGTCGACCTGCAGACCGCCTCGGTGGCCGGACCGCGGCTGCCCGCCGGTCAGATGGGTTCGATCTACTACGCCTACTTCCAGGCGAGCGGCATGACGCTGTCGCACGACGGTGGGACGCTGGTCGCCTGCAACACCTACGATGACACGATCACCCTGATCGACACGGCGACCTGGACGGTGGTGGCGACGGTGCCGGTCGGCGACTTCCCGGTGCGTGCGACCTTCGCGATCGACGATTCCGTGATTTACGTGAGCCACCGGAATGACGACACGATCCGTGTGGTGACGAATGCCGGCGGTGGGTCGAGCGTCATCCAGACGATCTTCGTCGGCGACCAGCCCTACGAGATGGCGCTCGCGCCCGACAACCTGACGCTCTACGTCGCCAATGCCGGTGCCCAGTCGATCGGCGTCGTCGATCTGGCGTCGGGTTCGCAGGTCGCGCAGTGGGCGTTGCCGAACGCCCCGGTCGGCGTGGATCTCGACCCGTCGGGCCTCGGCCTGTACGTCGCCTCCGGCAGCCAGTCGGTGACGATCGGTCCGGGTCCGCTGTTCTCGATCAACCTCTCGGGCGAGGTCACGGTCTTCGACACCGGTACGGGGACGATCCGGGACCAGGTGGTGACCGGCCTGCCGCCGGCGCAGCAGGCGTTCAACGCCGCGCGCCTCCTGGTCGGCGTCGCCTCGCCGCCGGGAGACGGCCTGGTGCTGGTGCAGGACGACGGCGGGCTCGGCATCGAGGCGGTCGAGGTGGCACCGCGACCGCTGCTGGCGACGCTCGGCCCCAACCCGCTCTCGCGCTCGACGCGCTTCGAGGTCGACCTGTCGCGCACGGCGCACGTCAAGCTCACGATCCACGACGTCACCGGTCGCTGCGTGCGCACGCTCGTCGACGCGCCGCGCGCGGCCGGCGCCCACGAGATCACCTGGGATGCCCGCGACGCTTCCGGCGAGCGTCTCGCCGCCGGGACCTACTTCGCGCGGCTGGTGGCCGGCGACCTCGAGCGCAGCGTCAAGCTGGTGGTGGTCGACTGAGCGAGCGGGACGGTCGTCTGCCGGGTTCCCATGCAGCTCCCGTGTGCTAGGCTCGCCCCGCTGCTCTCGGCGTGATCGGCCCGAGCGGTTCGGGCGGCGCGCGTCAGCGGGGGATGCGATCTCGATGGACGTCACAACGGACCTGTCCCGCGACCTCTCTCGTGCCGATCGGGAGGCGATCCGGGCTGCGATCGCCGAGGCCGGGGCGGGGAGCGCCGGCGAGATCGAGCTGCGCGTCGTGTCGAGCTCCGCCGACTACGACGTCGCCGGCTGGACGGGGGCGGCGCTCGGCGCGCTCGCCGCACCGCTGGTCTGTGCCTTCGCCTTCGCGCTCTTCGGTCTCTGGCCATGGTCGCCGGCGCTGTGGATCGCGATGCCGCCGGTCGTCGGTGCGCTCGCCGGGCTGCTGGTGACCGGCGCCCTGCCGGGTCTGCGTCGTCTGCTGGTCCCCGATGACCTGATGCGCCTCGCCGTCGATCACGGTGCAAGCGTCGCGTCGATCCAGCGGGCGGTCCGCGCGAACCCGCAGCGCCCCGGCATCCTCGTCTTCCTGTCGCTCTTCGAGCGTCGCGCGGTCGTCGTCGCCGACCCGGCGGTCCGCGAGCGGGACGCCGCCGGCGAGTTCAAGTCGATCGAGCAGAGCATCGCCGCCGGCATGCGCCGTGGCGAGCTCGGCATTGCGGCGGCCGCCGGTATCCGCCGCGCCGGCGAGCTTCTCGAGCAGCACGACGTCTCGCGCCGCGCGGACGGCGAGGGCGGCGAGCGCAGCGCGCCGGAACTCGACGCCCCGCGGCCGGCGGAGCGCGAGGAGCCCGCACCGGGGGCGTGAGCCGGCCGGGGCGTTTCCGGGTGGCGTCGCCCCGCACGGCTGTTAGTATCCTGGCTTACATAAGGAGTGACCAGGATGCCACGCCACCACCCCG
>JASFRE010000506.1:0-3500 GCA_050115055.1 Candidatus Eiseniibacteriota bacterium
CTCGCCGTGGTCGGGGTCCTGGTGCTGCCGCTCAACCTGATCCCGTTCGCGGTGCGGCGCGACCGGCTCGGGGCGGTGCCGTGGCTCTACTTCTTCGTGATCGGCCTCGCCTTCATGGCGGTGGAGGTGGTGCTGATCCAGCAGTTCACGCTGCTCGTCGGACCGTCGGTGCTCGGGCTCGCGACGATCCTCCTGACGCTGCTCGTCGCCTCGGGCGCCGGCAGTCGCGCGGCGCGCCACCTCCCCGACGCCGTGCCGTTCGCGGCGATCGCCGTCTGGCTGACGCTCGACATCGCCCTCTTCCAGCGGGTCGCCGCCGTCCTCGCACCCTTGCCGATCGCCGCCCGCATCGCGGCGACCATCGTCCTCGTCGCACCGCTCGGCCTCGCCATGGGCATGCCGTTTCCGAAGGCCGGGCTCCGCGTCGGCCAGGCGATCGCCTGGGGATTGGCGGTGAACGGCACCGCCTCGGTGCTCGGTGGTACGGCGGTCCTGCTGGTCGCGTTCACGCACGGCTTCCGCGCGGCGCTCACCGCTGCCGGCGTGCTGTACGTCCTGGCCGGGCTGTTGCTCGCGGCGCACCGGGCGTGGCCGGGTGCGATGCCGTCGACGATGACGGATTCGACCGTCTACTTGCGGACGAAGGTGGACTCGAGCGCCGGCCAGCCGGACCCGGCGGGCGTGGTCACGGAGAGCACGTCGCCATCGACCGAGTACGCGTAGCTCTCGAAGGTCGCCGAGTCGGTCTCATACAGCGTGAGCTCGCCGCCACCGTTCAGGAAGTAACCTCGGCGTTCCGTGACGCCGCCGTCCGGTTCCTGTTCCACCGACTCGAAGCGTCTCAGCGGACCGAACGTCCAGGTGGCCGCGACCGACCACTCCAGGGTGGGGTCGCTGGCCGACTGGAGTCGCCAGGCCCCCATCAGGTCGGGATCGGGTGGCGCGAGCGGGATGATCTCGAGCGACTCGACGGTCTGCTCGACCGTGGCGGCAGCGGCCGGGCCGGACACGACGGCTCCGCTCGCATCCAGGTAGGTGATGCTGGTCGAGATGACAACCTGGAGACTCGCCGCGCCGGGGGCGCCAAGCGGCCGTGCGAGGATCGAGTACGGTCCGACGCGGGTTCCGGCCAGGGGCGACGGCACCTCCGGCCAGAGATACGCGGAGTGGCCGAGCGGCAGCAGCTCGATACCGGAGAGCGCGTCGTGGAGCGCCGGGCTCTCCCGGAGCAGTGCCTGGATCGACTCGATCAGGTCGCCGCGCGGAGCCGGGCGCCCGCCGGCACGGGCCGGCACCGGCGGTCGGAGGCCACTGACGAGGAGCAGCGTCACGAGGGCGACGAGGATGCGCACCCGCTGCCTGCCGAGCGTCCCGGCGGTGCATTGCCGGGCGCGCCAGGCAGGCTGCGCCGCGGCTCGGAGGCCATGATCACGACCTGAGGCCTCGTCATTCACCGTTCACGCCTCCCCGGAGCGTGCCGGATCGATCGCGCGCCGGATCGCTCGCACATGCTCCGGCGTCGTGCCGCAGCAGCCGCCGATCACCGACACCCCGAGCTCGAGCAGCGTCGGCACGCGCGCCGCCATGAACTCCGGCGACTCGTCATAGACCAGCCTCCCGTCGCGGAGATCGGGCAACCCGGCATTCGACTGGATGACCAGCGGGTGGTCGGTGTGCTGTCGCATCGCACGCGCCACCTCGACCATGCGCTCGATGCCGTTGCCGCAGTTCGATCCGATCAGGTCGGCGCCGGCCGCGACGAGGCCGTCCACGGAGCGCTCGATCGATTGGCCCATGATCGTGAAGAAGCCGCGTGGGGTCGCGTCGAAGGTCATGGTGGCAATGATCGGCAGCGCCGGCGCCACCTGGCGGGCAGCGCGGATCGCCAGCGTCGCCTCGTCGAGGTCGGTCATGGTCTCGATGCAGAGAAGATCGACGCCGGCACCGGCCAGCGCCTCGATCTGCACGCGGAAGCTCGCGAGCATCGCATCGGGCGCCGTGTCGCCGTAGGGCTGAAGCAGCTTGCCGCTCGGTCCGCACGAGCCGGAGACATGGGCGCGATCGCCGACCACGTCGCGAACGAGTTCGACGGCGCGCCGGTTCAGCTCGGCGGCGCGGTCCTCGAGGTCGTAGAGGGCGAGCTTGAGGGGCGAGCCGCCGAAGGTGTCGGTCTGCACGATGTCGGCGCCGGCGTCGAGGAATGCTTGTGCGATCTCGCCGAGCAGCTCGGGGCGCTCGAGGACGAGCTCCTCCGGGCAGTCGCCGGGGCCGAGACCGCGCCCCAGGAGCATCGTCCCCATGGCACCGTCGCCGACCAGCGTCTCGCCCGCCCGCACCCTGTCGAGGAATGGTTGCATGATCCCGCCGTCCCGCTCCGTGGGGTACCCCCGGGGCCTCGGCCACTGTACCGGCCGGCTCTGAACCGGCAACCGCTCAGCCCACCGCCGCCAGCAGGCGCTTGACCTCGTCGGTGGCGTTGGCGGCGTCGAAGGCGTAGGCGTCGGCGCCGATCTCGCGCGCGTACTCGGCCGACACCGGGGCGCCGCCGATGATCGTCCGGATCCGGCCGCCGCCGCGCTCGCGCGCCAGCTCGACGACGCGGCGCATGACCGGCATCGTCGTCGTCAGGAGCGCCGACATGCCGATGATGGTCGCCTCCTCGGCGAGCGCCGTCTCCACGAAGCGCTCGGGGGCGACATCGTTGCCGAGGTCGATGACCTCGTAGCCGGCGCCCTTCAGCATGATGCCGACCAGGTTCTTGCCGATGTCGTGCAGGTCGCCCTGCACCGAGCCGATCACCACCTTGCCGAGCGACGGGATGCCGTCCCGGATGAGGAGCGGCTTCAGCCGGTCCATGCCCGCGTACATGGCGCGCGCCGCCAGCAGCACCTCGGGCAGGAAGATCTCGTGCGCCTTGAAGCGCTCGCCGACCACCGCCATGCCGGCGATCAGCCCGTCGTCGAGGATGCTGCGGGCCTCCAGCCCCTCGTCGATCGCCAGGCGGGTCAGCTCGTCGACGCGCGCGTCCTCGCCGCGCTGCAGGCTCTCGGCAATCTCGCTGAGTCGATTCACCATCTGGCTCCTTGAACGCTCCTGCTCGCTCGCTGTGCGCTGCGGCTAGCCGGTCGCGCGGTGCGTCGCGTAGAGTGCCCGCAGGCGCTCCCGGCAACCGTGCGTCTCGCACTGGTCGCAGAACGGATAATCGTCCTTGAAGGCATGGATGCGGCGGGTGCCGGCGATCAGGACCCCTGACACCGACTTGAGGGGTTGCATCAGACAGCTCGGACCGAGCGTAATCTCGATGCGCTCGGGCCGGAGCGCGTGGAACAGCCGCCGCTGGCCGGTGACGTGCCAGCCGCAGTAGCCGGGACTGTAGCGCAGCACGGCGAGCGGCTCGCCGGGCCGAGCGCCCGGGCGATCACCGATCCGATCGCCGCGCCGATCACCGGGAGGCTCTGCGGGACGGCCGCCGCGCGACGCTCCCGCCCGCTCGTCGAGCC
>JASFRE010000507.1:0-3490 GCA_050115055.1 Candidatus Eiseniibacteriota bacterium
GCGCACCGGAGGGTGACGGGCATGCGTGTCGCCATCGCCAGCGGCAAGGGAGGCACGGGCAAGACCACGATCGCGGTCAGCCTGGCGCTCGTCGCCTCCCGCCGCGAGGGACTCGGCGTTCACCTGGTCGACGGTGACGTCGAGGCCCCTGACGCCGCGCTCTTTCTACGTCCCGACCTCGTCGAGCATCGGCAGACCGGCATCCTCGTGCCCGAGATCGACGCCGCGCGCTGCACGCTGTGCGGCACCTGTGCCGCGGTGTGCGCCTTCCACGCCATCGCCACCACCGGCGATCGCGTGCTCGTCTTCCCCGATCTCTGCCACGGCTGCGGCAACTGCCGCCGACAGTGCCCGGAGGACGCCATCCACGAGCGCCTCTTCCGGACCGGCGTGCTCGAGGCCGGCCGCGCCGGCCGTGTCATCTTCTCGCACGGTCGGCTCGACGTCGGGCGCGCCATGGCGACACCGGTGCTGCGCGAGCTGCGACGCTGGCGTCCCGGCACGCTCGGCGAGGCACAGGCCGCCGCCCCCGAGCTCCTGACCCTCGTCGACGCGCCACCGGGTAGCGGCTGCCCGGTACGCGAGGCCGTGAGCGGCTGCGATCTCGCGCTGCTCGTCGCCGAGCCGACGCCGTTCGGGCTCCATGATCTCGAACTGGCCGTCCGACTGGTGCGGGATGCCCTGGGCATCCCGCTCGGCGTGATCCTGAACCGTGACACCGGCGACAGCCGCGCCCTCGTGCGCCTCTGCACCCGCGAGCGCCTGCCGGTGGTGATGCAGCTCCCCTTCGCGCGCCCGATCGCCGCCGCGCTGGCAACCGGCGAGCCGCTGGTCCGCGCAATGCCGGATCTCGCCGGCCGTTTCGAGCGACTGCTCGACTGGATCCTCGAACAGACGGGAGGGCTGCGGTGCGCCAGCTCGTCGTCCTGAGTGGCAAGGGCGGGACCGGCAAGACGGTCGTTGCGGCCGCGCTGGCGGCACGGGCGGTTGCCGGACACCGGCTCGTCCTCGTCGATGCCGACGTCGACGCCGCCAACCTCGGTCTGCTGCTCGATCCGGAGCACGGCGAGCGCCAGCCATTCGTCGGCGGCCAGGTGGCACAGATCGACCCGGATCGCTGCCTGTGTTGCGGCCTGTGCGCCGAGGTCTGCCGCTTCGACGCCATCGAGAACGGGCTGGCGCCGCGCATTGATCCGACGGCGTGCGAGGGCTGCAGGGCCTGCCTCCCGGTCTGCCTCGACGGGGCGATCCGCATGGTGCCCGAGCCGAGCGGCTGGTGGGCGCGATCCACGACGCGCCTCGGTCCCCTGTTCCACGCCGAGCTCGGACCGGCGCGCGACAACTCCGGCAAGCTGGTGAGTCAGGTGCGCCAGGCGGCTCGCGAGTGGTGGCGGGACCACGCGACCGACCTGGTGCTGATCGACGGCCCGCCGGGCATCGGCTGCCCGGCGATCGCCGCCGCCACCGGTGTCGACCTGGCGCTGCTGGTCACCGAGCCCAGCGTGTCGGGGGTCCATGATCTGGCGCGGGTCGCCGGCATGCTCCAGGGGCTCGGTGTGGCAGCCGCCGTGTGTCTGAATCGCGCCGACCTCTGTCCCGCCGCGGCGCGTGATACCGAGGCGCTGTGCGCGCGGCTCGGGTTGCCGTTGATCGGGCGCATCCCGTTCGACGCTGCGGTGCCGCGCGCCGTGCAGGCCGGTGAGGTGCTCGAGCGGGGCGCACGCGGTCCGGCGGCAGACGCCATCGACACGCTCTGGGATGTGGTGGAACGCCTCCTCGCGAGCCGCGCCGGCCGCGGCCGCGGCGACGGGCGGCCGCCACCCGGCGGGGCGCGAACGCACGCATCGCGGCGGGCGGCCATGTTGCCCACCACCCCGAATCGACTGGCGGTCCACCGTCTGGATCACTAGGATCACACCGGCGGGCGGTCGCGAGCCGGCCACCGCCCGCCGGATCGGTGCAGCCGATCCGCATACCGGCCACCTGGCTCGTCTCCCCGCGAGCACCGGCTCGACCATCCCCGACAGGACACCTCATGCGCGCCGATCTCTTCGCGTGCCGTCGCGAGCGCCCGCTCGTCCTGGCGGCCCTCGTTGGTCTCGCCTTCCTCACGCTGTCCGTGACCGGACCGACCGCGTACGCCGCAGCCGGCAATGCGGCGCTCGGCAGCCGCTCGTACGACGACTACGAGCGACCCGCGGCCTGCGCCACCTGTCACGTCGACATCTCGCGGCAGCACGAGCAAGCGATGATGTCGCAGGCCTACACTCATCACTGGGACGAGATCGAGTACTTCGAGCTCGCCGTCCCCCATAGTCAGATCGAGCCGAAGGTCGCGGAAGTGAAGGCCGGCTGCAATGGCTGCCACGCACCGCTCGCGTTCCTCGCCGGCGACATCCCGCCGCCGCCACCGGCCGCGGGCAGTCGCGCCAACGAGTCGGTCAGCTGCGACCTCTGCCACACGATTACCGGTTTCGAGGGCGACACGCCCTTCAACTTCAACTGGGTGTCGGAGCCGGGACCCGTCAAGCAGGGGACGCGCCCCGACGTCGAGAGCCCCGAGCACGAGACGCAGGTGAACGCGTTCCTCGGCAGCGCCGAGTTCTGCGGCACCTGTCACAACGAGAAGGACCCGTGGGGGCTCTGGGTCAAGGCGACGCACCTCGAGTGGCGCGAGGGACCGCATGGCAAGGCCGGCATCGTCTGCCAGGACTGCCACATGCCGCCGGCGGCGGGCGCCTCCGCCGACATCGGCGAGGAGCGACCCGACATCCGCCAGCACCTGTTTCACGGTGCCCACGACCCCGGCAAGCTGGCCGGCGTCATCGAGGTCCGCATCCACCCCGAGGCGCGCGAGGCGGAGGTGGGCGACCGGGTCGCGCTGACCGCGGTGCTCGTCAACGCGAAGGCCGGGCACATGGTGCCGACCGGTTCGGCGGAGGAGCGCGTCGTCTGGTTACACGTCGAGGCGGTCGACGCCGCCGGACGGCGTTTTCACCTGCCGGTCGACCGCAAGGGCTTCGAGGGCGAGGCGATGACCATCGCCGACTCGGAGGCACTCGCCTACCAGGACATCGGCACCATGAAGGGGATCGGCGACTTCCCGGGGCTGCCGCGCGACGGCGAGGTACCGGACGGGGATCGCATCTTCCGGCTCCCGTACCTCGATCCCCAGGGCCGCATGACCATCGCCCAGTGGAACACGGCGAGCTTCGGCACCGATTACCGGCTCGCGCCGCTGCAGGCCGTCCAGGAGACTTTCACCTGGCAGCTACCGGACGACATCGCCCCCGGAACGGTCACCGTCACCGCGGAGGTCTTCTACTCGCGGCTCGTCGCGTCGGTGGCCGAGTACCTCGGGGTGCCGCGCGAGGAGTCGGAACCGGTCCAGGTCGGGACCCACACGACGACGTTCGAGGTCTTCTGATCCGTCCCGCCTCGAAAAGAACATGACATGTCGAACCTGAAGGACGGCTGCGTCAAGCCGGCA
>JASFRE010000508.1:0-3472 GCA_050115055.1 Candidatus Eiseniibacteriota bacterium
CCGCGTAGCCCAGGGCCTCCACTCCGACCGGTGGCGCCAGACCCGAGATGCTCACGTAACGCCCGTGCAGCGTCAGCGGACCCCGGCGCAGGCCATCCAGGATCGCGCGGGCGTCGCGCCCCTCGGCCTCGATCTCGACCGCGAGGCCGGTCGGACTGCCAAAGACATGGAGATCGAGGGCACCGAAGCCACGCAGACGGCTGTTGCGGCACCGCCAGGCGCGCCACAGCGCCAGCGGACCGGCGCCAGGGCCGAACCAGCCGTCCTTGGTGATGTTCCAGACCTCCAGCCCGTCGATGCGCTCGGCCAGCGCCTCGGGGTAGTCGGTGCCGTAGGCCAGCGGGTGCGCAACAATGGCGACGCCGTCGTGGGCACGGACATGATCGGCGACGACCAGCGGATCCTCGGAATCGACCAGCGCCACGACCCCCAGGCCGAGCAGGTGCAGCCGCCGGCGACACGAGAACTCGATCCCCGGCACCAACGTCAGACGCTCGTCGGAGTGGCGCCGCGCCTCCTCGACCAGGCGCTCGCCGTCGGCCGCGGTGAGACCATCGGAGTGCTCGGCCAGGCAAACGAAGTCGAACCCACGCGCCCGGAAGTACGCGGCCAGCTCGGCGACGGTCTGCTGGCCGTCGTAGGAGATGGTCGAGTGCACGTGGATGACACCGCGTCGTCGTGGCATGCCGCTCCGCCTCAGCCGCACCGCTGGCGCGCCCCGGGGGACGCACCGTCCTGCCCGGCACCACCGACCACCGCGTCGGGGTCGTGGGTGACGCGTCCGGAGGGCTCCGGTCGCCGGCACAGCTGGCGCAGGTAGCTCGCGAGCTCGTACCGGCCGGGACCGGGATCGTCGAGCCGCTGGACCTCGAGACGCCCGGCCCGGGGATCGAGAAAGTCGAGGATGGCGCGACCGAGCCCGGGCAGGGCCGGCGGCAGGGCCGCGCGCTCGTGCCGATGCCGCAGCCGGATCAGCAGGTGATCGAGATCACCGAGCAGCCAGCGGCTGCGCACGCCGAGCCGGTAGCGCTCGACCGGGTCCGGCGTGTGTCCGCTGGCCAGCTCGTAGAGCAGGCGCGGGAAGTCGACACCGGCGTCGATCGCCAGTTGCAGCGAGCCCCAGAAGCGCGGATTGATCTCCATCAGGTAGGGCGTGCCATCGCGGGCGTCGACCCGGAACTCGATCATGCAGACGCCATGCCAGGCCAGCGACTCGAGCAGCCGGGCGGCGGGCTGCCGCAGCAGGTCGGGCACCGCGATCGACTCCCGGAGCACGCTGACACCACCGGTGGGCGGCTTCTCGCGCAGCCGGCGATGGGCGAAGCGGGCGATGATCCGGCCGCGGTCGGCGAGCACGAAGAGGCCGAGCCCGTGGCCCGGGATGCGCTCCTGGATGAGCGGCCGCGGCACGGCGCGGTGCGCCTCGAGCCAGGCGCCCGGCAGCGTCGCCGCCGAGTCGACCTCGGAGACCAGACCCTGCACGAGGACACCGGCGCGCCGCCAGCGCGAGTGGCGCGGCTTGAGGACCACCGGGTACTCGAGATCCGCGGCCAGCGCCCGCACCGCGTCGACGTCCTCCGGGGCGTGCGTCAGCGGGCACGGGACCCCGGCGGCGCGGGCCAGGTCGAGGAGCCGCGCCTTGTCCCAGGCCAGTGCCAGCACGTCGCTGGGCGGGAACGGCAGCACGACGTCACCGAGCGCCTGCCGGGCGCCGTCGACGACGGACAGACTGGCATCGGTCACCGGCAGCCAGAGATCGCCCTGCCAGCGCCGTGACAGCTCGACCAGCGCCGCCGCCAGCGCCTCCGGCGCGCGATCCGGATCGGGCAGGACGAGCCGTGCCGCCGCATGCCGCGACGCGCCGGCCAGCGAACGTGGCGCCGCCGCGGCGATCGTGACCGCCACGCCGGCTCCCCCCAGCGAGCGCGTCACCGCGAGCGCCGAGCGCGCGTCGCCATCCAGCACGAGCGCCCTCACCGCCGGCCTCCCCGGCGACGCAGGGCGTCGAAGAACCCCATCACCTCGCAGGCGAGGACGGAGGTGGAGAAGCCGCGCACGCCCCGCGAGCTCCCCTCGGATAGATTTTTGCGGATTGCGGCGAATTGCGACGTCTGTGTCACCGTGCCCGCGAGGCCGGGCCAGGTCCCGTCACGCGGCGGTTCGGCCGCCACCGCCCGCGCGTACCCGGCCTGGCGCACGGCGTCGGCGAGGGCGGGGTTCCAGTCACCGTTCGGATAAGCGAAGCTCCCGGGCAGCTCCCCGGCCGGACCGGCCAGCTGCCGGCGGCTCGCCTCGATCTCCTGCACCGCGCGACCGTGATCGACGCGGGTCAGAATCGTATGGCTCACCCCGTGGCTGCCGATCTCGATCCCGGCGGCCCGCAGCGTCTCGACACCACGCCAGTCGAGCATGCGCGGCTCGAGCCCGGAAGCCGGACGTCCGGTGACGGTGGCGACGGCCTCGATGAGCGCCTCGCGCTCGTCCTCGCCGGTCGTCTTCAGGTGCTCGATCAGCCGGTCGAGGGCGGCGTCCAGATCATCGTCCGTGGCGGCGACCGCCTGCATGACCGCGACGACGCTCTCCTGGGAGACGCCGTCGAGTCGCTCGGGCCTGACGCGCGTTCGCCCGGCACCGCGCAGCGCGTGGATCAGGCGCTCGGGCCAGAAGAGCTCGCGCGTGCCGATGTAGCCGGTGGCGATGAAGATGGTGGCCGGCACCGCATGGCGTCGCAGCACCGGCAGCGCCTGCTCGAGAGTGTCCGCCCAGCCGTCATCGAACGTCACCGCGCACGGCGGCCGGCCGCGCGTTCCGGTGCGCTGCCCCGGCGGCGCGGGCGCCGACCCCTCGCTGCCGGCACCGGGCAACACCTCGACCAGCGGCAGCATGTCGAAGTGGCGCGCGAGGAAGAGGAGCTGGCGTTCGAAGGTCGGGGTGGAAACGACGATCCCCGCCTGCGAGACGTCGTTGCCCTGCGCCGGATCGAGCACCCGATGGTACATGACGATGAGCGGTCGCCGCCGCCGCGACCACCAGAGACCGAGCAACCCGCTCCGGTAGCAGAGCGCGGCGAGCAGCTGTTTCATGAGCCGCGTCATCGGGCCGGCTCGCGTGGCTCCGCCGTGCCGGGGGCGACGCCCAGCACCGCCTCGGCCGCCTGGCGCACGGCACCGACGACGCGGTCGTCGACGTGCGGATAGGTCGGCAGGGTCAGCAGGCACTCGGCAAGCCGTTCCGCGTTCGGGAAGCGTCCACCGTGATCGGGTCCGTGGCCCGCGAGCTCGTCGACCCGGTGCAGGGGTCGCGGATACAGTGGCCCGGCCGCGATCCCTCGCGCCCGCAGGGCGGCGATGAGCGGCGCGCGACACGCCGCCTCCTCGACGAGCACCGGAAAGCGCAGGTAGCTCGCGTGGGTCTGCGACGGCGTCTCGATCAGGCGGATCCCCGGGATCCCCGACAGCGCCAGCCGCAGGCG
>JASFRE010000509.1:0-3463 GCA_050115055.1 Candidatus Eiseniibacteriota bacterium
CGAGGCGGCGCTCTGCTACTACCACATCGATCACACCATGCGCTGGCTCAATCTCGATCTCGGTCTCGTCATCGAGCCGTTCCAGTACAGTGGTGGTGCGCGCTTCGATCCGCACGGTCTGAACGGTGCCGATAACTCGCACTACATCGGCTCGACCGGACGGATGGCCTTCGGCGAGGGCGGCGTCGACGACTCCGAGGACGCGGATGTGGTCATTCACGAGCTCGGACACGCGCTCCACGACTGGGTGACCGGAGGCAGCCTGTCGCAGGTCGACGGCCTGAGCGAGGGAACCGGCGACTTCGCCGCCGCCTCCTACAGCCGCAGTCTCGGCCAGTGGACGCCGTCCGACCCGCAGTACCAGTGGGTCTTCAGCTGGGACGGGCACAACCCGTTCTGGAGCGGGCGCGTCACCAACTACGGCGCCCACTATCCGGACGGCCTCACCGGCTCGATCCACACCGACGGCCAGATCTGGTCGACCTGCCTGATGCGGATCTGGGACCAGATCGGGCGCGAGAAGACCGATCAGTCCTGCTGGGCCGGCCTCGGCATGACCGGCAGCGGTTCGAGCCAGAACGATGCCGCCAATGCCATGCTGCAGGCGGCCATCGCCTACGGCTACAGCCAGTCCGACATCTCCGCCATCGTCGCCGAGTTCCAGCAGACCGGCTACACGGTCGGCGCACCGCCGGAGATCGATGTGTCGCCGCTCGCCTTCACCTTCGCGGTGCCGGCCGGCGGCATGGACACGCAGCAGCTCACCATCCAGAACCTCACCGACCCCGGTCTCGGGGCGGCGCTCGAGTACACGATCTCCTCGTTCGAGGAGCTGCCCTTCACGGGCGGCACGTCGGTCATCCTGGGGCGCCGGAGCGCCGGTGACCGCCCGGCGGCCGTGGTCTCCAAGGGTGCCGTCGATCTCCGGACGGGGAGCCCGCCGGCCGAGGACTTCGGCGGCCCCGACGCCTTCGGCTACGTCTGGTTCGACTCGGACGAGCCTGGCGGTCCGGTGTTCGACTGGCAGGACGTCTCCGGGGTCGGGACCTCGCACACGCTGAGCGACGACGGCTCGGTCGTGGTGAATCTGCCGTTCAACTTCCCCTTCTACGGCCAGAACGAGTCCAGCGTGCGCATCAGTGCCAACGGCTACCTGACCTTCGGGCCGACCGGGGGCACCTACACCAACACCGGGATCCCGGACGGCTCCAGTCCGAACGAGCTCATCGCCGGGTTCTGGGACGACCTGAACCCGTCGCTCGGCGGCACGATCCATAGCTACCACGACGCGGGCACGAGCTCGTTCATCGTGCAGTGGACGGGCATCCAGCACTACGGGGGCAGCGCGCCCTACACGTTCCAGATCGTGCTGCGTGCGAGCGGCGAGATCCTCTACCAGTACCAGTCGATGCAGGGCGACCTGACCTCGGCGACGCTCGGCATCGAGAACGCCGCCGGCGACACCGGGCTCGAGGTGGTCTACAACGCTCCCTACGTGCACGACGGGCTGGCGGTGCTGTTCAGGCAGCTCGCGGCCTGCCCGTGGATCGAGGCGAACCCGTCGAGCGGCACGGTGCCGCCGCAGGGGACCCAGGTGGTCGACATCACGGTGGACGCCACCGGCCTCGCGCTCGGCGAGCATGCCTGCACGCTGATCGTCTCGAGCAACGATGACGACGAGTCGACGATCATGATCCCGGTCTCGCTGACGGTCGGCAGCACGAGCGCCGTCGAGACGGCGGCCGCCGGTCCTCGCGCGACCCGCCTGCTCGGCAACGTGCCGAACCCCTTCAATCCGGCGACGACGGTGCGCTACGAGCTGGCGCACGCGGCGACGGTTCGCCTGTCGATCTACGACGAGGCGGGACGCCTGGTGCGCGTGCTGGTCGACGGTGCTCCGGTCGACGCCGGACGGCACGCCGTGCGCTGGGACGGGCGTGACGGGACCGGCCGCGAGGTCTCCTCGGGGGTCTACTTCTACCGGCTGGAGGCCGGGGAGCTCGCCAGCACGCGGCGTGGCGTGCTGCTTCGCTGAGGCGCACCCCGCGCAGACCGCGGTCCGGGATCGCCCCCGGCCGCCCGTCGACGCCTCACGACGCGACGACCGCCTTCCCGAACCGGGGGGGCGGTCGTCGTCGTTCCGGCGGCGCTGCCGGGACGGCGCGCGGCCGCGTCAGCCGGGGTGCGCGGCGTGCGGGACCACCCCGAGACCGAGCGAGGCGTCGAGGACCGCGCCGCGCAGGACGCGGGCCGCGTCGGTCGAGAGCCACACCGCGAGCCGCGCGATCTCACCGGGGTCGATCAGGCGGCGGCCGGGCAGGCCGTCGGCGTAGCGCGCCCGGGCGTCCGGGTCGAGCGCCGCGAGCGTCGAGGCCTCGAACATCGGGGTCTCGGTCGCGCCCGGGCAGATCGTGAAGACGTCGATCGGATCGCGGGCATGGAGGGCCTGCAGGTGCCGGCCCATGTAGGCGAGGGCCGCCTTGCTCATGCCATCGGCCAGGTGGAGGTGGGGGAACTGGGTGATGCCGCCGATCACCGAGCTCACCAGGATGATCGTGCCGCGGCCGCGCTCGAGCATCGCCGGGAGCAGCTCGCGCGTCAGCCAGAGGGCGGCGGTGGCGTTGACGGTCATCAGCGCCCGGTCCTGCTCGAGGAGGTCGGCGGAGACCTTCTCGACCGTCCGCGAGCCGAGGCCGGCGTTGTTGACCAGGACATCGACCGGGCCCGGAAGCTCCGCTGCGAGCTGCCGGTGGCTCGACCGGTTGCCGAGCTCGAGGTGGAAGGCGCGGATCGAGTCGTCGGCCCGGGTCGCGGCCAGACGCTCGGCCCGGTCGCTTCCGGTGTGATAGGTGAACCAGACCCGATCGCCATGATCGGCAAAGGCACCGACCATCGCCGCGCCGATACCGCTCGAGCCACCCGTGATCAGGATCGTTCGCATGAGCTGCCGCCTCCGCCGGGGAGGGTAGCACGGTGCCCGGTGCCGATCAGCGGAAGCTGGCCTTGATCCCACCCCAGGTGCGGGGCCGG
The DNA here is from genome assembly GCA_050115055.1 of Candidatus Eiseniibacteriota bacterium. Taxonomy (GTDB): domain Bacteria; phylum Eisenbacteria; class RBG-16-71-46; order CAVPCR01; family CBDCWB01; genus JASFRE01. The sequence goes on from JASFRE010000509.1 coordinate 3,031, forward strand.
GTCGCCACCATTCCGCAGCCGACCTCCCAGGCGCCGATCAGCCCGCAGTCGCCGGCCTGCGCCGGGGCGCATGGCGAGCTCTCGTCGAGGGTGAAGTCGCCGCCCGGCGCGTCACAGAACAGCGGGTCGAGCGCCAGGTTGCCGTTCAGTCCCTGCTGGCCGGCGATGCAGCCGACCCAGTCGCCGCCCTCGTTGCCGTGCACGTCACAGCACCTGAGGAAGACGTCGCTCTCGTAGTGCACCGCCGCGCCGCCGCGGCCGGCGGCGAGGATCGAGTTCTCGAGCAGGACCGGACGGTCGGTGTCGCCGGAGAGCGCGGAGCCGAAGTCGGCCTCGTTGCCCCAGAGGGTGCAGCCGACGAGGTGCGCCGTCGTCATCTTGCCGGTGCTCACGGCGCCGGCATGCACCGCGTGGTTGCCGGTGAAGGTGCAGC
>JASFRE010000510.1:0-3462 GCA_050115055.1 Candidatus Eiseniibacteriota bacterium
CCGGTCGCGGGGCCCCGGCGCGGCTACGATGCGCACGTCGCCCCGCGTGCGATCGACACGGTCGAGCTCGACCGTCGCCCGGGCGCGGGCGTGGCCATGTTGCCGCAGATGCTCGACGACGTCCCGACGCGCCGCCTCGGCCGCAGCGTCGGTGAAGGTCGAGCCCACGGCAAGGTGCGGCTCGGACGGTGCCTCGACGCCGGCCGGAAGACCGACGACCGCCAGATGCGCCACCCGCAGGCGGACCCCCGGGTCGACGTGCAGGCGCACCCGCACGGCGGTGCCGCCGTCCTCAGGGCGAAGCTCGGGCGTGACGGCGGCCAGCGGGTAGCCGTGTCGCGCGAGAAAGAGGCGCGCACGCTCGAGGTCGCGATCGAGTGCCGCCGGGTAGAACGTGGCCTCGTCGTGCAGGATGAGCCCCTCGTCTCCCGTGAGCTCCAGCCCTCCGCGCAGCGCGTCGGTGAGGTCGTCGTCCCCGAGACCGATGACCTCGAGTTTGGTGACCGGCAGCCCCTTGAAACCCGTGAACTCGTTGGCCAGGCGATCACTCGGGGGCGTGTCCGCAGGGGCGGGGACGGTCGCGAGGGTGGTGAGGACCAGCAGGAGGGATCCCGCGAGCGGCCGCGCCGCGTGACGCGGCAGGGCACGGCGCGGGCCAGTGACGTGGTGCGGCATGGCGAGGCGCCACCGGCCGGCATGGATGCAGGCGCGCATCGCGCCGCCGATCATGCCCCCGACTCCGAGAGCACCTCCCGGAGCTTGCGCAGCAGGTAGCGGCGCCCGACCGTGACCGCGGTGGCGGCCAGCGTTCCGGCCAGCGACGGAGACTGCCCACCCGCGCCGTTGCCGGACGGCCCAGAGCCATCGCCGGATGGCGACGTCGACGTCGCCGCCGCGGCGTCGGCACCCCGCGCCAGCAGGAAGCCGCCGGTGATGCAGACCGCCAGGCTGGCCAGTGGGTGTCGCTCGATCAGGTGGCCGGTGGCGAGGTCCTGCATCCGACTCCGGTAGCGCCGGGTGGCGCGCCCGAGCTCGGTGATCGCCTCCTCGCGTCGGTAGTCGAGGAGCCGCTCCGGATCGCGTGGCAGCTCGCGGCGTCCGGACGTCGCCTGATGCTCATCGGTCCGCCGGCTCATGCCGTCTTCTCCACTTGCCGCCGATGCGCGAGCGCTCGCGACGCTGCGAGCCGATGATGGCGAGGAGCACCGCGGCCACCGCGATGGCGGCTGCCAGCAGCCGTCCCGCCCACCGTTGTTCGAGCAGCTCGGTCAGGATGTCGGCGAGGCCCTGCATCGCCAGGACGCCGGCCGCCACCACGATGGAGGCGCCGAGCAGCACCAGGGCGACGCGGATCTCGAGCCGCAGGAGACCACGCGACGCGGCGAGCCGGCCGCGGTCGATCGATGCCTCCGCCAGCTCGTGCAACCAGTACTGCACCTCGTCCACGTATTGCCGCGTCGTCCGGGCGGCGGACGCGCCGTCTTCGCCGCCCTCCCGGTCGGAGAGGGGCCCCGAGGTATCCGGTGGCTCCTGTCCGGACGTCGCGCCAGTCGATGGGTCGATGGTCACGCTGTTGATCTCCTGGACCGGTCGCCCGGTGCTCAACGCCGGCGGCTCAGCAAGCCGAGCACCGCGCCGATCCCGGCCGCGATCAGCAGGCTCCGGGTCGGGTTCGATCGGACCTGATCGGTCAGCCGGTGCTCGGCGCTGGCCAGAGTCCCGCGTCCCGACTCGAGCACCGACTGTGCGCTGTCGCGGACGTCGCGCGCCCGGTCCTCGGCCACCTGGCGGGTCTCGTCGACCTTGTGCGCCGATTTCTCGCGGACTTCGTGCAGCGTTTCCTCCGCCACCTGGCGCACGAGGTCGCCCAGATGTCCGGCGTCCTCCTTCAGCGCCGCGGCCTGCTCGCGCAGCTCGGTGAGCGTCGCGGCACGGTCATCGCCCTGTGTGTTGTGTCGATCGGATCTCTGCATGTTCTCGTTCCTCCTGGAACATCGAAGCTGCTGCCATCACGGAGGGGTCTGCGCCGGGGGGCGGTGACCCTGCCGGTGGTGTCAACGCAGCGAATGTTCGTCGACTCCTCGTCCATGCCTGGTGTCGTGCAAACCTGGGGCCACCTCGGTCGAGACCGGCGCTGGGCGCGGTCCTCGCTGCGCGATCCAGACGGCACCGAGCGCACCGCTCCCGGTACGCGGCCCGGGCACGTCTCCGCCACCCGCGAAACACGCGGCGATCCGGTGCAATTCGTGCAAGGATTGCAGGATCTACCTGGACACGGGATCCGGAGCTGGGCGAGGAGGCGGCCGGGCATCGCACCGGGCCGTCCCGGAGAACCGGCCTCGCAGCTGCCGGCCGGGGCGTGGATGCGCGTGGACCTTCAATCCGCATCGGAGGGGAGCACCGCGATGACCGCGACGGACAGGACGGAGGTATGAGGTGACGGACCCGCCGCGCCGCTCCGGCGCTCTCTTCACCGACCTGTACGAGCTCACGATGCTGCAGGCGTACGACGACCGCGGCATGGACGGCATCGCCACCTTCGAGCTCATGTTCCGCGAGCTGCCTGCCCACCGCAGCTACCTGGTGACCTGTGGGGTCGAGACGGTGCTCGAGTTCCTCGAGTCGCTCGCGTTCGATGACGCGGCGATCGACTTCCTCGCGCGCCAGGGGAGCTTCCGCGACCAGTTCCTCGACCGGCTGCGCGGCTTCCGTTTCACCGGCGATGTCTGGGCGATGCCCGAGGGCACCATTGCGTTTCCGCCGGCACCGCTGCTTCAGGTGGTGGCGCCGATCGGCGAAGCGCAGGTCGTCGAGACCTTCGCCCTCATGCAGATGCACTTCCAGACCGGCGTCGCCAGCAAGGCGTCACGCATCGCCAGTGCCGCGCAGGGGCGGACGGTGGTCGACTTCGGATCGCGCCGGGCGCAGGGCGGCGCCCTCGAGGTGGCGCGTGCCGCCTACATCGGTGGGCTCGACGGGACCTCGAACCTCGAGGCCGGCCGCCGCTACGGGATCCCCGTCTTCGGCACGATGGCGCACAGCTACGTCGAGGCGGTCGGCGACGAGCTGGAGGCGTTTCGCAGCTTCGCGACCCTCTACCCGGGCACCACGCTGCTCGTCGACACCTACGACACGCGGCGCGGCATCGACACGGTGATCCGGCTGGCACGCGGCGACGCAGGCCGGGCACCCGGCGCCGCGGGCGGGCCGCGCCCGCACCGGGAGCCGCTCGCGGTCGGCGGCATCCGGCTCGACTCGGGGGACCTCGGCGTGCTGGCCGTCGAGGCCCGGCAGGCGCTCGACGCCGCGGGTCTCGAGGAGATCCAGATCTTCGCCTCCGGCAGCCTCGACGAGTGGCGCATCGCCAGCCTGCTCGGCGCAGGCGTGCCGATCGACGGCTTCGGGGTCGGGACGCGGCTCGCGGTGGTGGCGGACGCGCCGGCCGGCGACGCGGTCTACAAG
>JASFRE010000511.1:0-3457 GCA_050115055.1 Candidatus Eiseniibacteriota bacterium
GGCTCGACCGACTTCGGCGTCGCGCACCCGAGCGGCAACCGCTTCCGCGTCAGCGTCTTCCGCCAGCGCGGGCGCTTCTCCGCGGTGGCGCGCCTGATCCCCTCGCAGCTGCTCAGCTTCGAGCAGATCGGCCTGCCGGAGAGCTGCCGCGAGCTGCTGCGCCGGCCGCGCGGGTTGATCCTGGTCACCGGGCCGACCGGGTCGGGCAAGACGACGACCCTGGCGACGATGATCGACTGGATCAACCACAACCTCGACCGCCACATCGTCACGATCGAGGACCCGATCGAGTACTACCACTCCCACGGCCGGGGGCTCGTCACCCAGCGCGAGGTGGGCGAGGACGTGCCCGACTTCCCCGAGGCCATGCGCCGCGTCCTGCGCCAGGACCCGGACGTGATCCTGCTGGGCGAGATGCGCGACCTCGCGACCATCTCGGCGGCGATCACGGCGGCGGAGACCGGCCACCTCGTGCTCGGCACCCTCCACACCACCGGCAGCGCGCGCACCGTCAACCGCATCATCGACGCCTTCCCGGCCAACCAGCAGGAGCAGATCCGCGCGCAGCTCTCCGTGTCGCTGGTGGCCGTGATCTCGCAGGTGCTGCTGCCGAAGAAGGGTGGCGGGCGCATCGCGGCCTTCGAGGTCATGCTGATGACCCCGGCGATCGCGAACCTGATCCGCAAGAACGAGACGGCCAAGATCCAGTCGACCATCCAGACCTCGCGCCGCATGGGCATGGTCACGCTGGACGACTACCTGCTGGACCTCTTGCGCAGGGACCTGATCACGCGCGAGGTCGCGCTCGACGCGGCGCAGGATCCGAAGGACCTGGAGACGCGCCTGTGAGCGAGAACCGGCGGCTCCTCGGCCAGATCCTCAAGGACCGCGGCGTCGTCCGCGAGGGTCAGATCCAGGAGGCGCTGGACGTGCAGCGCCATCAGGGCGGGCTGCTCGGCCAGTGCCTGGTGGACATGGGCTACGCGAAGCCGGCCGACGTCGTCATGGCCCTGGCCGAGCAGGCGGGCATGGAGACGGTCGACCTCTCCAGCGTCACGCCGACCGAGGAGGCGCTCGGGCTGGTGGACTCCAGCACGGCGCACGCCTACGGGGTGCTGCCGCTGCGCGTCGACGGCGGCGCGCTCGTCGTGGCGATCGGCGACCCGCTCAACACGGCGGTGATCGAGGACCTGCGCTTCAGCACCGGCATGGACGTGCGCGGCGCCATCGGCGACGCGGAGGCCATCAAGAAGCTGGTGCACGAGCACTACGGCGAGGAGGAGTCCCTCGCCGACGCCATCAAGGACGCCGCGGACGCCGTGCGCGGGGGCGACCTCGAGGCCGCGGTCAGCAGCCAGCCCGTCGCGCGCCTGTTGAACTCGATCCTGCACCGCGCCATCCGCGACCGCGCCAGCGACGTGCACTTCGAGGTCTACGACCAGCAGTTCCGCATCCGCTACCGGGTCGACGGCTCGCTGTACGAGATCGAGGCCCCGCCGGGCCACCTGGCGCTGCCGCTCGTCTCGCGCATCAAGGTGCTGAGCAACCTCGACATCACCGAGACGCGCATGCCCCAGGACGGCCGCATCGAGCTCTCGATCGACGCCCGCCCGGTCGACCTGCGCATCGCGACCCTGCCGGGCATCGCCGGCGAGGGCTGCGTCATGCGGGTCCTCGACCGCAGCTCGGTCAACCTGGAGCTGGCGGCCCTCGGCCTGCACCCGGAGGAGGAGACGGCGCTCAACGGGCTGACGAAGCTCCCGCACGGCATCGTGCTGGTCACCGGGCCGACGGGCTCGGGCAAGACCACCACGCTCTACGCGATGCTGCAGGAGGCCAACGATCCCGAGGTCAAGATCATCACCGCCGAGGACCCGGTCGAGTACGACATCGAGGGCATCGTCCAGGTGGCGATCAACGACGACATCGGGGTCGGCTACGCGTCCGTGCTGCGCACCGTCCTGCGCCAGGACCCGGACAAGATCCTCGTGGGCGAGATCCGCGACGAGGAGACCGCCGCCGTCGCCGTCGAGGCCAGCCTGACCGGCCACACCGTGTTCTCGACCGTGCACACCAACGACGCGCCCAGCACCGTCACGCGCCTGGTCGACATGGGCATCCAGCCCTTCCTGATCGCCGCCACCCTGGAGGCCGTGGTCGCGCAGCGCCTCGTGCGCACCGTCTGCGAGGACTGCCGCGAGTCCTACGAGCCCGAGGAGGAGATCCTGATGGAGTTCGGCCCCGAGGGTGAGCGCCTGCGCGGGACGACCTTCTACTTCGGCCGCGGCTGCGAGAAGTGCCACCACACCGGCTACCGCGGCCGGATGGGCATCTTCGAGATCATGCTCGTGGACGGGCCGATCCGGAACGGCATCCTCGAGGGCTCCTCCAGCGAGGACCTGCGCGCGCTGTCGATCCGCGCCGGCATGAAGACCCTGCGCCAGAGCGGCATCCGCGCCATCCTCGACGGTCGCACGACGGTCGAGGAGGTCCTGCGCGAGACCGCGCTCTGATCACCATCCATGGCCAAGAAGATCCGCCGCTCCGCACCCGTCACCAGCGCCGCCCGACCGGCGGCCGGCGGCGGCTCCGCCGCGCCCCGGGCCCGCCGCCGGCGCGGCCGCGTCCCCGCCCAGGTCGTGACGGACTTCACGATCCAGCTCTCGACCCTGAGCGAGGCGGGCATCCCGGTCGTCAAGGCGCTGACGATCCTCGAGGGGCAGACCAAGCCCGGGCCGTTCAAGGACGTCCTCGGCGACCTGGTCGAGGACGTCTCCGGCGGCACGCCGCTGTCCGAGGCGATGGCCAAGCACGAGCAGGCCTTCGACGAGCTCTACTCCAGCATGGTGCGCGCCGGCGAGGCCGGCGGTGTGCTCGACCGCATCCTCCAGCGCCTGGCGACCTTCCGCGAGAAGGCGGCCGAGATCCGCGCCAACATCCGCGGCGCGATGATCTACCCGACGGTCATCTTCTTCGTGGCGATCGGGGTGCTCTCGGCGGTCATCGTGTGGGTCATCCCGCGCTTCCGCGAGATCTTCGACTCCTTCGGCGTGGGGCTGCCCGGCATCACCCAGCTGATGCTCGACATCAGCGACTTCACGGTGAACTACTGGTACCTCGTCTTCGGCCTGCCGATCGCGCTGTTCGTCCTCCACAAGGTGATGATGGGCCGCGCGGGGCGCTACCGTTACGCGGTGCACAAGCTGTGGCTGCGCGTGCCGGCCATCGGGACGCTGGTGAAGAACTCACTGGTGGCGACCTTCACGCGCACCTTCGGCACGCTGATCCAGGCCGGCGTGCCGCACCTGGACGCGCTCTCCATCGTGCGCGACGCGACCGGCAACGACGTGCTGCGCGAGGGGATCGAGGACATCCGCCGCACCGTGCGCGAGGGCGAGGGCCTGGCCCGGCCGATGGGGGAGACGGGGCTCTTCGACGACCTGGTCGTCAACATGGT
>JASFRE010000512.1:0-3447 GCA_050115055.1 Candidatus Eiseniibacteriota bacterium
TCCGGCCGGCGGATCCTGGTACGTCGAGCGCCTGACCGCCGAGCTGGCCGGACGCGCCTGGGAGCTGGTGCGCGAGGTCGAGCGCCGGGGCGGCATGGCGCGGGCGCTCGAGGCCGGTTTCCCTCAGGACCGCGTGGCGCGCACCGCGGCCGAGCGCGGGGGCGCCGTGGCGACGCGTCGCACGGTGATCGTCGGCACCAACCAGTATGCCGACGTCGGCGAGGAGATCGCGATCGATGCGGGCGGTGCGGCGCGCCCGAGCACTGCCGGTGACGGTGATCGGGCGGCCGTTCGCGTGCGCCCGGTGGCGCCGCATCGTGCCGCCGAGGGCTTCGAGGCGCTCCGCCTGGCGGTCGGCGCCCACCGGCGGGCGCATGGCGGAGGGCGGGTCTTCGTCGCCACGCTCGGCCAGGTGGCGCGGTACATGCCGCGTCTCGACTTCACGACCGGCTTCTTCGTGAGCGGCGGCTTCGAGGTCGAGCGCGGACCCGGCTTCGACACGCCGCAGGCGGCGGCCGCCGCGGCACTGGCCGATGCGGGGGAGATCATCGTCCTGTGCGGTCTCGACGCGACCTACGATGATCAGGCGCAGCCGGTGGCGCGCGCGGTGCGTGACGGAGATCCACGCCGCATCCTGCTGCTTGCCGGCCAGCCGGCGGACGACACCCGGCGCGCGGCACTCGAGGCGGCCGGGATCGAGGGCTTCATCCACGCGCGCTCGAACGTGCTCGAGGTGCTGAGCGGCCTCGCCGCGCAACTCGGGGTGCGCGCCGCCGCCGCTCCGGCGGTCGCGGCGACCGATGACCCGGAGGGAGGTGCGTCATGAGCCGCAGCCGCGTTCCCGACTTCGCCGCACTCGAGCTCGGGATCGACGCCGCACAGCGGCCGTCGCGCGACGCCGGCGGCACCGCAGCGGCCGCCGAGGCCCGCGCCGCCTGGCGCCGCCGCGTCGAGGCCGAGACCGGCCGCACGCTCGAGGCGCTCGTCTGGCACACCCTCGAGCAGATCGACGTCGCACCGCTCTACACCGCCGCCGACCTCGACGGGCTCGAGCATTTGGACTTCACCGCCGGCATCCCGCCCTTCCTGCGCGGTCCGTACGCGACGATGTATGTCGCGCGTCCCTGGACGGTCCGGCAGTATGCCGGCTTCTCGACCGCCGAGGACTCGAACGCCTTCTACCGGCGCAACATCGCCGCCGGCCAGAAGGGATTGTCGGTCGCCTTCGATCTGGCGACGCACCGCGGCTACGATTCCGATCATCCGCGCGTCGCCGGCGACGTCGGCATGGCCGGGGTGGCGATCGACTCGATCCTCGACATGGAGATCCTGTTCGACCGCATCCCGCTCGACCAGATGTCGGTGTCGATGACCATGAACGGCGCCGTCATCCCGGTCATGGCCTTCTACATCGTGGCCGGGCTCGAGCAGGGAGCGTCGCTCGAGCAGCTGTCGGGGACCATCCAGAACGACATCCTGAAGGAGTACATGGTCCGCAACACCTACATCTACCCGCCGGCCGGGTCGATGCGGATCATCCGGGACGTCATCGCCTACACGTCGCAGCACATGCCGCGCTTCAACTCGGTGTCGATCTCCGGGTATCACATGCAGGAGGCCGGGGCGACCGCCGATCTCGAGCTCGGCTACACGCTGGCCGACGGGCTCGAGTACGTGCGCACCGGGCTGGAGGCGGGTCTCGAGATCGACGACTTCGCGCCGCGCCTGTCGTTCTTCTTCGGGATCGGGATGAACGTCTTCATGGAGGTGGCGAAGCTGCGGGCGGCGCGGCTCCTGTGGGCGAAGCTCATGCGGCAGTTCGAGCCGGCGGATCCCCGCTCCATGATGCTCCGCACCCACTGCCAGACCTCCGGCTGGAGCCTGACCGAGCAGGACCCCTTCAACAACGTGGCGCGGACCTGTCTCGAGGCGCTGGCCGCGGCGCTCGGGCACACGCAGAGCCTCCACACCAACGCCCTCGACGAGGCGATCGCGCTGCCGACCGACTTCTCGGCGCGCATCGCCCGCAACACGCAGCTCTACCTGCAGGACGAGACCGGGATCACCAGCGTCATCGATCCCTGGGGCGGTTCCTACTATGTCGAGGCGCTGACCGACGCGCTGGCGCGGCGGGCCTGGGCGCACATCGAGGAGATCGAGAAGATGGGTGGCATGACGCGGGCGATCGACAGCGGGCTGCCCAAGATGCGCATCGAGGAGGCGGCGGCCCGCCGCCAGGCCCGCATCGATTCGGGTGCCGAGACCATCATCGGCGTCAATCGTTATCGACTCGACAGGGAGGCGCCGATCGATATCCTGGAGGTCGACAACCGTGTCGTGCGCGAGCAGCAGGTGGCGCGCCTCGAGCGCCTCCGGGCCGGGCGCGACGGCGCGGCGGTCGAGCGTACGCTCGGCGCCCTCACCGGGGCAGCGCGCTCCGGCGAGGGCAACCTGCTCGAGCTGGCGGTCGAGGCGGCGCGGGCACGCGCATCCCTCGGCGAGATCAGCCTGGCCATGGAGACGGCCTGGGGCCGTCATCGCGCGGAGACGAGGACCATCGAAGGCGTCTACTCGAGCGAGTACGCGGATCCCGACGTGATCCGCGAGGTGCAGGCGATGACCGACGCCTTCGCCGAGCGCGAGGGGCGGCGGCCGCGCATCCTGATCGCCAAGATCGGCCAGGACGGCCACGATCGCGGCGCCAAGGTGATCGCCACGGCGTTCGCCGACCTCGGGTTCGACGTCGACGTCGGCCCGCTCTTCCAGACCCCGGAGGAGACCGCGCAGCAGGCGGTCGAGAACGACGTGCACGTGGTCGGCATGAGCTCGCTGGCGGCGGCGCACAAGACGCTCCTGCCGGCGCTCGTCGAGGCGCTGCGCGCGCTCGGGCGCGAGGACATCCTGGTGGTGATCGGCGGCGTCATCCCGGCCACCGATTACGACTTCCTCTACGAGCACGGCGCGGCGGCGATCTTCGGCCCGGGGTCGGTGATCCCGGTGGCGGCGCGGACGATCCTGGAGCGACTGGGGTCGGTGTCCGGGTAGCTGTCGTGCCGCCGGGACCGAGCGTCGCGGCCGCGAGTCAACGGACGCCGGGATCCCTGGCTTGCCGCGCTAGCTAGCGGTACTGGCCCTTGATCGCGCCCCAGGTCGTCGACTCGACCGGTGTCGCGGCCGGATCGCAGGCATCGTATCCGCCGGCTCCATGGCAGACGCGAGCACGATGCTCGACCGGGACATAGCAGCACTGGTTCGCGAAGTCCACCAGCGCGCATCCGTCGCCGCAGGGATCGGTCGACTCGATGATGGTGAGACAGCCCGGCCCCGGGTGCGACACGATCATCATGCCGAGCGGCTCCAGCATGCCTCCGGACACCGCATTGAACACGGTCATCAACATCGCCTGTCCCGGGGCGGGACCGGGCGCGATCGGGTAGAAGGGCGTGA
>JASFRE010000513.1:0-3426 GCA_050115055.1 Candidatus Eiseniibacteriota bacterium
TCTCGAGGAGATCCAGATCTTCGCTTCCGGCAGCCTCGACGAGTGGCGCATCGCCAGCCTGCTCGGCGCAGGCGTGCCGATCGACGGCTTCGGGGTCGGGACGCGGCTCGCGGTGGTGGCGGACGCGCCGGCCGGCGACGCGGTCTACAAGCTGGTCGAGTACGCGGGCCTGCCGCGGCTCAAGCTGTCGTCGGCGAAGGAGACCTTGCCCGGCCGCAAGCAGGTCTACCGCACCCGTGCCGGGGGGCGCCTCCTGCGGGACGTGATCGCCCTCAACGACGAGCAGCTGGACGGTGAGCCGCTCCTGGTGCCGGTGATGCGTGGCGGCCGGCGCGTGGACGGCCACGAGACCGCCGATGGCGCCAGGGACGGGTCCGCATCAGGGGATGGCCGGGAGTCCGCCGTCGAGCAGGCACGGGCCCGTCACCGGCGCGAGCTCGAGTCGCTGGCGCCGGCGCTGCGGCGGCTCGAGGTCGCCGATCGGCCCGCCCCGGTGACGCTGAGCCCCCGCCTGCGGGCGGAGCGGGACCGGTTGACCCGGGAGCTCGAACGCTCGTAGGGCGGCGGCTGCGGGGTCGGATCGCGCGTCGGCCAGGTGATGCGAGCGGCGACGCGGTGTGCGGCGGGGCGACGCGGCCTCAGTCGGCGGCGCCCTTCCCCCGGGTGGTGCTCCTGGCGATGCCGAGATCGCCGGGGCGCGCCGTCGCCCGGCCGCTCGACTCGCCGTCGCCGCCCTCGGTCGTGCTCGCCTCGACCTCGGTGATCGGTCCGTCGGTGAAGAGGTAGGTGCGGAGATTCGCGTCCCAGCCCGGCATGTGACGTCGCAGCCACTCGAGGGTCATGCAGGCGTGCTCGATCTCCTCGTCACGGTTGTGGGCCAGGACCGCCTCGAGCTCCGGTTCACCCGCCAGCGCCACGCGCTGGTGGTACCAGTCGACGGCCTCGATCTCCTCCTTGACGCTGGCCAGGGCACGATGGATGTCGCGGTCGCGCTCCGACAGCGCCTCCCACGCCTCGTGGTACTCGCTCATGACACCTCCGGCTGGAGCTGGGATCGGGATGGACGGGACGGCGCTCGGGGGGCGCCGACTTGCAAGATGAAGGCCAGTCCGTCGACGCGCCGCGGCGCGGTCCGTCTCGGCACTCCGTGTCAGAGATTCTGCACGATCGGTCGGCGGGTGACCAGCAGCCGCTCGGTCTCGTCCTGGGTGTGGCAGACGCGCAGCCAGCGGGCGAGCAGCTCCTGTCGCAGGGCGGCGACGTCGGTGATGTCGATGGTCGGCGCGCCCGGTGACGCGTCGCCCTCCGACGGGTCATCGCCCTCGATCTTGCCACCGGCACGGAACCGGTGTCCGCCGGCATGACCGATCCCCCTGAGCATCCGGCGCGCGAGACGGGCCGCGTTGTGCTGCTCGCCCGCCACGCGCACCGAGACGTAGACGCCGCCGCCGGTCACCGCCGCGCAGGCCGCCCGGTCGATGTCCTCGATCCGGATGATCAGATCGGCCACCTCGCCGACGGTCTCGGGCCCGCGGGCGCGCGGCAGCAGGCAGAACGCGGAGTCCCCGTAGGTGACCGTGGCCTCGAGGGCGAGGAGCAGATCGGTGTAGTAGTCACGGCCCAGCGGTGCGTGACGGATCGCGACGAGGTCGTTCAGGTCGGCGCGTGACGTCAGCCACGCCACCGCACGATGGTCCTCGGCGGTGTAGACCGGCCAGCCGAGCGCATCGCTCTGGATGGCGTAGAGCAGCGCCGTGGCCAGCGGCTTGCCGGGATCGATGGCGTGCTCGCACAGGTAACCGGTCACGATGGTCGACGTCGCGGCGATCCCGCTGCGGACATCCTGGAAGGCGACGCCATCCGTCCCCGTCGCGGAGTCGCCGGTGCGCGCCCGCCGGCGCGGTTGCTCCAGGTGGTGGTCGATGACGGCGAGCGGCAGCTGGTCCGTGCCGCTCAGCATGTGGATGGACGCCTCGGGCCGGCAGTCGACGAGGACGATCGCGTCGCCCGCATGCGCCACCAGCCGGTCGACGAACTCGATGGGCGGCTCGAGCAGGGCGAGGAGCTGCCGGTTCTCGGCGCGGATGACCGGACCGCGCGCCAGGAGCCGGCTCGGGAGGCCGAGCATCACGTCGGTCAGCCGCGTCAGGGCCCAGCCGGCGGCGATGGCGTCGGGGTCCGGATGGTCGTGGGTGACCACCAGCACACGCTGATGGCCCTCGAGCACCTCGAGGAGCCGTCTCGACGGCGACCCGTTCGCGTCATTCGGTGTCGGTGAGTCATGATTCGGAGTCGGTGACATGATGGGCTCTCGATCCGATCCTCAAGCGGCTGACGACGCCGGCGCGTCGCGATCCGCCGGCGCCGACTCGCGCGCGCCGGCCGCCGACCCGGCCGACCGGTGGACCGCGTGATCCCGGGCCCGGTCGGTCACCGGCAACTTGCCAGTCTGGCAGAGTGCTTGCAACCCTGCAACGTGGAGGTCGAGGAGACCGTTCCGTTTCGGGCGGGATACGTCGCGAGCGCGATGTCCCGATCGCGCCGTCCGGGATGACGCGGTCACGTTCCCGTGGAGTCCACCACATGGTCGCCATCATCTCGCTGCTCCTGATCGTCACGCTCTCGATCCTGATCACCCGGGTCGCCTCCATCGCCCTGGTCCACACCGGTCTGTCGCGCGAATCGGCCCGCTTCCAGGCGCGCTCGGCCTTCACCGGCGCCGGCTTCACGACCAGCGAGTCGGAGCGCGTGGTCAACCACCCGGTGCGTCGGCGGATCGTGCTCCTCCTCATGTTGCTCGGCAACGCCGGCATCGTGACCGCCGTCACCTCGCTCATCCTCGGCTTCGTGGACGAGAGCGGGCGGACCGATCTGGGGTGGAAGGTCCTGCTCCTGGCGAGCGGACTGACGGTGCTCTGGCGGCTGTCGGCCAGCCGCTGGGTGGACCGCCAGCTGTCGACGGTGATCGAGGCGGCGCTCAGGCGGCACTCGGATCTCGAGGTTCGCGATTACGCCAGTCTCATGCACCTGGCGGGCGACTACCGCCTGGTCGAGCTGAACGTGCAGGAGCAGGACTGGCTGGCGGACAAGACCCTCGCCGAGCTCGAGCTGAACCGCGAAGGCGTCCTGGTGCTCGGGCTGCAGCGCCGCGACGGCAGCTACGTGGGTGCGCCGCGCGGTGTGACCGGCGTGCACGTCGGCGACACGATGCTGGTCTACGGGCGCGCGTCGGTCATCGAGGCGCTCGACCAGCGGCGCGACGACTGGGCGGCCCGGGATGCACACTTGCGCGCCGTCGAGGAGCAGGGGCGGGTCGAGGTCGAAGAGCGCCGCCGCGACGCAGAGGTCGACAGCCAGGAGGGCGAGGCCCTGAAGGGCGAGGCCCCGGAGGATGGAGACGCGGCAGCCGGGGAGGATCGCGGACGG
>JASFRE010000514.1:0-3424 GCA_050115055.1 Candidatus Eiseniibacteriota bacterium
GGGGATGGCGGTTTGCAACCCGCTTGAGAAATCCCCTAATCCATTGTCGCAAATATGACTCTCGGTCGCAAGCGGCGGCCAGGAGGGGTGGCATCGCTCGATGCTCGCGGTCACCCGCGCACTCACCCGCGCACCGTCAATCCTCCTCGAGATTCAGCTCGTGGCGTCTGGCGATGCGCGCCCGAGAGCGCGCGCCACCCGATGACGCCGGTTGGCCGGTCCAGCGGGCGCCTGCCTCCGACGAGCCAGCATCCTCCAGCCCGTCTGCCACGGTGGTCGCTGGCTGGCGACAGCGCCGCAGGAGCGGCGCCACCGTTCGCCATAGTGGCCGCGCATCCAGCCTGTTCCAGCGCTCGCGACCCCGCCGCTCGACCAGCACGAGACCGGCCGCGGCGAGCACCTTGAGGTGCTTCATGATCGCGAACCGCGACAGCTCGCTGGCGCCGCAGAGCGCTCCGGTGGTTCGCGGCCGCTCCGACAGGAGCTCCAGGACCCATCGTCGCGTCGGGTCGGCGAGCGCCTGCCAGACCACCTCCGCCTCCCGGCTCGGCTCGGAGCCCGCCTCCTCGACCCGCGACGGGGCCTCCGCTGGCGCCGCCACACCGCCCCGCCCTGGCGCGGCCGGGCGCCGCCGCCCGGCCGCCGCGGACGCCCCCGACCTCGCCCGGCTCCGATCCTCCATGACCAGCTCCCCCCGGTCGCCAGCGCCCCCGGGTCGACGGATCGCCCATCCTGCTTGCGACGCTGATATGTTACCCAAACGTCACATCATGGTCCAGACGCACCGTGGCCCGGTCGCCCGGCGCTGCGCCGCAACTACCCGACCGTGGGCCTGGCGGCGCCGGGATCGAGCACGACACCCGGTCCGCACGGTGCCTCGGCGCCCCCGGACGCACCGCCGCGGCCTAGCACCACGCTTCCGACCGTGCCAGGTCCGCCCCCCGACCCCCTGCCCCCCCGGGTTGATGCGAAGGTGATGCGAATCCGCTGACACCCGGACCCGTCCCAAGAACCGGGCACCGGCACCGTGCACCGGGCCCGCCGGCCGTGTCGCGGCTCGTCGGAGCGTCAGCCAGAAGCCGATTTCTATATGTGACTAAATGGTCACCTGATTGAACGCGGCGGGTTCGGCGCTCCTCGCAGACGATTTCGGTGGATCACGGAACGGCTGGCAGTGGGCCCGGGGGACGAGATCCGGTCTCCTGCAATCGCCGGCGCCGTATGGTGTCGAAGTGTGCTATCGTGCGCCCGCCGCGCGGCCCGGCGCTGCATCCACTGCACCGACTGGGTCCGGGCCGAGCGTGGCGCGCCCTCCCTGGTACCGGCAGCAGACCCTCGACCTCCTCGGTCCGATCGGCCCCGGCGGGTCATCCCGTCGGCCACCGGCGGAGGGGGCAACGGGTGGTTGCCTTTCTACAATGATGGTTATAGGCTCCTCGGCCGCGGCTCACGGCTCCCAGCTCGCACTCCGGAACCACGTCCACGGCTGGCCATCGACGCCTGACCATCGACAGCTGACCATCTGACCATCGACAGACGCCCAGCGGCCCACCGGACGGCAACCCCCCACTCGAGGACCGGAACGGCGGCTGACAGATTGCGGGCCTAGCTCCTGCCGGACTCTCTCGATATGGCTCAACAGCTCTTTCCGCGACAAGCGAACGCGATCGCCCGGGCCTCGATCGCGGTCGGCGCGTTCCTGCTCGTGGCGGTCATCACCGTGCTCGTCCTGCTCGACCAGTCGGACTACTCGACCCGCACGCGGCTCGTTCCGCCGCAGCCGGTGCCGTTCAGCCACGTGCATCACGTGTCCGGCCTCGGCATCGACTGCCGCTACTGCCACACGTCCGTCGAGACGTCCTCGTTCGCCGGGATCCCGCCCACCGCGACCTGCATGAACTGCCACAAGCAGATCTGGTCCGACAGCCCGATGCTCGAGCCCGTCCGTCAGAGCTTCGCCACCGGGGAACCGCTGGTCTGGTCACGGATCTACGATCTCCCGGACTACGTCTACTTCAATCACAGCATTCATGTCGCCAAGGGCATCGGCTGCTCGTCGTGCCACGGGCGCGTCGACCGGATGCCGCTCACGTTCCAGGAGCAGCCGCTGTTCATGCACTGGTGCCTCGACTGCCACCGGGACCCCGGCCGGCAGATCCGCCCCCGCTCCGAGATCGTCAACATGGACTGGCAACCACCCGACGACGGCGGCGTCAGCGCACGCCGGCTGCTCGAGGACTACGACGTCGCGGACGCCCGCGACATCACGAACTGCTCGACGTGTCATCGCTAGCGTGATCCAGGACCGAGGACCCGAACGTGACGGACGCCCCGCTTCCCAACTCGCCGCAGAACACCGAGCTCACCCCGCGCCTGGACCTCAGGGCGCTGCGCGCGCGCCTGGCCGGCCGCAATGGCCGCGATTACTGGCGGAGTCTCGACGAGCTGGCCGGCAGCCAGGAGTTCGGTGAGCTCCTCGAACGCGAGTTCCCCCGCCACGCGACCCACTGGGACTCGACGCTCGACCGGCGGCGGTTCCTGCAGCTCATGGGGGCGTCCCTGGCGCTGGCGGGACTCACCTCGTGCCGCCAGCAGCCGCTCGAGCGCATCGTCCCGTACGTCAAGCAGCCCGAGGAGATCGTTCCCGGCAAGCCGCTCTACTTCGCCAGCGCCACGACGCAGGACGGCTTCGCGAACGGCGTCCTGGTCGAAAGCCACATGGGCCGGCCGACCAAGATCGAGGGCAACCCCCTCCACCCTGCGAGCCTCGGTGCCACCGACGCCCGCACGCAGGCAACGGTGCTGACGCTGTACGACCCGGATCGCTCGCGCGTGCTGCTCGAGCGCGGGCAGATTCGCACCTGGGACAACCTGCGCGCGGCGCTCGATCGCGCCATGCGCGCCCAGCGCGGACTGCGCGGTGCCGGCCTCCGTATCCTGACCGGGGCGGTGACCTCGCCGACCCTGGCCGCGCAGATCGACGAGCTCGAGCGTCTGCTGCCCGAGGCGCGCTGGCATCAATACACGCCCGGCCATGCCGACGGCGCGCTCGCCGGCACGCGGCTCGCATTCCGGGGTCAGGTTCACGCCGTGCACCACGATCTCCGGCGGGCCGAGGTCATCGTCACGCTCGATGCCGACCTCCTCGGCAGCGGCCCGGGGCACGTGCGGTATGCGCGCGAGTTCGCCGCCTGGCGCCGGGTCCGGACCGGCGGTGGGCATGAAGAGCAGGGCCGACACGCAGCACACGGCGGCAGCAACGGCCACGCGTCCGCCGGCAACGGCCTCGCGTCCGGCAGCAACGGCCACGCGTCCGGCGGCAACGGCCACGCGTCCGGCGGCAACGGCCTCGCGTCCGGCGGCAACGGCCTCGCGTCCGGCGGCAACGGCCTCGCGTCTGCCGGCAACGACGCCCTGGTGGCAG